>DALYUO010000167.1:8467-11035 GCA_031981225.1 Pararcticibacter sp. | reverse complement strand
TTATATTCTCAAAACTTTAAAAGCGGGGTATATTATAAACTAATCAACAAAAAAGGCTTAACTGCAGACACCCGCGGTGCAGGCGAAAATAATTCGGAGCTTTATTTAACAAAGAGTGATAAGGGAAGTACGGGGCAGATATGGCTTCTTAGTGAAAATAAAAATGGTTCTTATATTATTACAAACCCGGTAAGCTTTAGAAGTCTGGACAATGCTAATAAGCGCTCGGGAAGTGGGAATGCAGTGGTGTTATGGGACAGGGATGACTACAACAGTAACCAGCAGTGGAAAATTATTAAAAAGGACAAGGACAGCTATACGATAACATCATTGTCGTCGGGGTTCAATTTGTCTGCTAAAGCCGATGCCCGCGGGGAATTAAAGCTGTTCCAGATGCCGGCAAACGAGAGTGATCCCAACCAGGAATGGAAAATTAAAGAGTTTACCTCTAAAATAGATATTCCAAAGAGAGTTGGACTGACGGAATGGGAAAATGAGGAGATCTTCGGAGTAAACAAGGAAGCTGCCCATGTTCCGTATATCCCTTTTGCTTCTGCAGAGGAGCTTAAAAACGATCCAACCTTCAGGACGCCCTGGGAGAAAACCAAATCGTCTTTGTATCAGTCATTAAACGGAAACTGGAAATTCAGCTGGGTAAAGCAGCCTTCAGAAAGACCGCTTGAGTTTTATAAGCCTGAATACGATGTTTCTTCATGGAAAGAAATTCCGGTTCCCTCCAACTGGGAGATGCATGGTTATGGCACTCCAATCTATACAAATATTACCTATCCTTTTAAAAACGATCCGCCTTTCATTAAGCCGGAACCTGGCTACACCAACGAAAAGGAGCCAAATCCGGTAGGATCGTACAGACGTACCTTTTCAGTTCCGGAAAGCTGGACTGGAAAGAGGATTTACCTTCGGTTTGAAGGCGTTTATAGCGCTATGTACGTATGGGTAAATGGTAAAAAGGTTGGTTACAGTGAGGGCGCCAATAACGCTGCTGAGTTTGATGCTACAAATTATGTGCAGGCAGGAGAGAATACCCTTGCTGTTGAGGTATATCGCTGGAGTGATGGAAGTTATATAGAGGTCCAGGATATGTTCAGGCTGAGCGGCATTCACAGGGACGTATCGGTTTATGCCTTGCCTGAAGTTCACGTCAGGGATTACTATGTGAAAACTGATTTCAATGGACAGGATTTCTCTTCTTCGGTTTTTAAGGTGAAAGCTTCGGTGAGGAATACTGGAAAACAAACATGGAAGTCGGGAGAACTTCAGGTTTCGGTACTTGATCCTAAAGGGAAAGAAGTACTTACATTAAAACAGCCTCTTTCTTCTATCGAAAAAGCAGGGGAAAAGGGGTATAACCTGAATGCCACAGTTAAAAATCCACAGCTCTGGTCGGCAGAAACGCCTGATCTCTACACGGCTATATTTACGCTGAATGATGAGACCGGGAATACGCTTGAAGTTATTTCGTCAAAATTCGGTTTCCGCAAAGTAGAAATTAAGAATAAACGGGTACTGGTTAACGGTAAACAGGTGTTCTTTAAAGGAACTAACCGCCACGATATTCATCCGCAGTTGGGGAAAGCCGTTCCTGTGGAATCAATGATTCAGGATATCCTGCTCATGAAGAAGGCTAATATTAACACTATCCGGACCAGTCATTATCCCAACGATCCGAAGATGTATGCGATGTTCGATTATTACGGGCTATATACGATGTCTGAAGCGGACCTTGAATGTCATGGAAATAACTCGATCAGCAGGATGCCCAGCTGGCTTCCGGCCTTTACCGACCGGAATGTGAGGAACGTAGAAGAGCACAAGAACCACCCTTCTGTGGTGTTCTGGTCGATGGGGAATGAGAGCGGATCAGGAACAAATTTTGATGCAGTGTATAAAGAGATCAAGAAGATCGACAGTACCTTAATCGTCCATTACGAAGGAAAGAACAACGCTGCAGACATGGATTCGAGGATGTATCCGTCAATAGACTACATGACTTCTGTTGACCGGCAAAATACGGATAAGCCATTTTTCCTCTGTGAGTATGCTCATGCTATGGGGAATGCTATTGGTAATCTTTCTGAATACTGGGATTACATCGAAAATAAATCGCAGCGTATGATTGGCGGCTGTATCTGGGATTGGGTAGACCAGGGTTTAAACAAGACGGGGGAACCTAAGGACCGGTATTATTTTGGCGGTGATTTTGGTGACAAGCCCAATGATTTCGACTTTTGCAATAATGGAATTACCACGCCCGACCGCAGGGCTACGGCAAAGATGCTGGAGGTAAAGAAGGTTTACCAGTACATTAAGATGGTGCCTGTTGACCTTTCGGTAGGCAGTATGAAGATCATTAACCGCTATGATTTTATCAACCTTAAACAGTTTGATTTAAAATGGAGCGTTTTGAAAGATGGCAGAGTGGTAGATTCGGGTGCTATCGTGCCGCAGGATGTCAGGCCTGATGATTCGGTGGAACTGGTGATTCCTTTTATCAACAGATTTGAGAGCGGAAGTGAATATTTCCTTAATGTGGAGTTTAAGCTTGCT
>DALYUO010000167.1:5954-8352 GCA_031981225.1 Pararcticibacter sp. | reverse complement strand
ATTTCAGGAAGTGATTCCGACGTGCAGTTCGACAGGACAACAGGCTTGCTTGTTTCACTGAAATACGCCCGCAAAGAAATGATCCATCAGGGGAAAGGATTGTCATTCAACTGGTATCGCAGCATAAATAATGATCCGCGCAAGTATGTTGATCCACAGATAAAGCTTGAAGGGTTTACTTATCTGCCTTCTCAGGATGGCAAGACGGTAATGGTGAGGACGAGGTATACCGCGGTTATCCCCGGCGAGAAGCAGGGCACAGTTTCTTATTCGGTTAACTATTTAATTTCGCCGGGAGGGGTTATTGATGTTGAAGCGACCTTCGACAATACTAAAGATGCATACCGTGTGCCGCGACTTGGACTGCAGATGTCGCTGATCCCCGAGATGGAACAGGTGGAATGGTATGGTCGTGGTCCGCATGAAAACTATGCAGACCGCAAAGCTTCTGCTTATTTCGGCGTATATAACAATACGGTGGATGCCATGGAAGAGTATTATGTGAGGTCGCAAAGCATGGGCAACCGCGAAGATGTACGCTGGTGCAAGCTAACGAATACTGGCAACGAGGGTATAAAGATCTTTTCAAAGGATAAGCTGAATATCAGTGCGATGCATTATCTCGAGCAGGACCTTTGGAATGCTGTTCATGCATTTAAACATTCGGAGATCAAGAAACCGGAAACGATTTTGTATCTCGATTATATGCAAAGGGGAATCGGGAATGCAAGCTGCGGTCCGGGCCCGTTAAAAGAATATGAAATTCCGGCGGGTAACGCTCACTTTTATTCTTTCAGAATCGAACGAAGCGGAATTTAATATGCAAAAGACTGGTGACAATTAATCAAAGGAAGGATAGATATAACGGATAGTTCTTATTGCCACATCATCAAACTCTTGTTGAGGCGTATCACCTTTACTTCCAGTTTTTTAGACCAGGATTGTAAAATTTTGGATTCAATAGTTTGCTAAAACAATTTAGTTATGTATGTTTGGTTATGGCATTTATTAGAATGCCATAACCAATTTAGATTAAACTGTTTTATTAATTATTTGATGAAATACATTTGGAGGGTAACAAAAAGGGATGGCTCGCACGAGTAGCATACAGTATTACCTGGACAGGAATCGTATTACCGGCGATATGCACGGGCAGGCTCCTGTTCTTTGGTGTGCCTTTGCTCTGTTAAATTAATTAGCTAACACATTGATAGAATATATATGAAAAGAAGGACCTTTATTAAGAGCGCAGGGGCATTAGGTGCCGGGTTTGTTCTAAGCAACAATTTTGCTTTTGCCGCTCCACCTGCATTTCCAGTGGTAAGAACTGCTCCGGCTTCCAGGAAGTTTACCAGTAAAGCAGTTGAAAAAGCTATTACTGAATTCAAAAAGAATGTAAAGAATGAGGAACTTGGCTGGTTATTCGAGAACTGCTTCCCTAATACTCTCGATACTACGGTTTTTCCTGAGGTAAAGAACGGGGTGCCTGATACATACGTAATTACAGGAGATATCGATGCGATGTGGATGCGCGACAGTACGGCGCAGGTTTGGCCGTATATGCAGTTTATTCAGCAGGATAAGCCATTACAGCAGCTGATAGCCGGGGTGATTAACCGTCAGGTGACTTATATCCTCAAAGATCCTTATGCTAATGCTTTTTACCACGACCCAAATAAGAAAGGCGAATGGTCTACCGATCATACCGATATGAAACCGGGAGTTCATGAAAGGAAGTGGGAGATCGATTCGCTTTGTTATCCTATCAGACTGGGATACCATTACTGGAAAAGCAGTGGCGACACCAAACCTTTCGGTGAACAATGGCAGGCAGCTATTAAGGCGATACTAAAGACTTTCAAAGAGCAACAGAAAAAAGAAAATAAAGGCCCATACAAATTTCAGCGCAGTACGCCGAAAGCATCTGACACTCAACCAATGGCCGGATATGGCTTCCCTGTAAAACCGGTTGGACTGATTTGTTCGGCATTCAGACCGAGCGATGATGCTACATTATACCAGTTTCTGATACCATCTAATTTCTTTGCAGTTGTAAGTCTTAAAGAAGCTGCAGAAATGATGGAGGCAATAGCTAAAGACAGCAAAACAGCCGGTGAATTAACAGCACTCGCTACTGAAGTTGAAGCAGCATTAAAGCTTTATGCTACAGCTGAGCACAAAAAATATGGTAAGATATACGCATTCGAAGTTGACGGATACGGGAACCAGCTTTTTATGGATGATGCAAACGTGCCAAGCCTGATGTCGTTACCTTATTTGAAGGCTGTCGAAACCAGTGATGCCGTCTATCAGAATACCCGCAAGTTTATCTGGTCGGAAGATAACCCTTATTTCTACAAAGGAACAGCAGGTGAAGGATATGGCGGTCCGCACGTTG
>DALYUO010000167.1:3129-5944 GCA_031981225.1 Pararcticibacter sp. | reverse complement strand
GGCCTTTGAGTATTATCATCTATGGTCTTACCAGCACCAATGATGCAGAGATCAAACGTTGTGTGGAAGTACTAAGTAAAACACACGGCGGCACGGGCTTTATGCATGAGACTTTCTTTAAGGACGATCCGAAGAATTTTACCCGTTCATGGTTTGCCTGGGCTAACACTATTTTCGGTGAGTTCTTGTGGAAAACGTATAAGGAAAGACCACACTTGCTTGTCTGATTGAACAGGGGTTAAGGCAAGCAGCTCTCCGGTTAAATGTTCATAGCGATAGCCGGAGAGCTTATGATAAAGATAAATGGGGGGGAAGGCTTATTGACAGATAGTAATTCTTCGGTTAAACCAGAGATGGGAGATAAGTCATAAAGTCTACTGTGGCTTCTGTTTATTAAATATTATATTTGAGCCTCGTTAAATCGTTAAAGTGAAGAAAAAACTTTCCATTAGTGACATTGCAAGAAGCCTGAACATTTCGGTTACAACTGTTTCCTTTATTTTAAATGGCCGCGCTGAAGAAAAGAGGATCAGTGAAGAGCTTGTTCAGCGGGTTCAGAAACATATAGCAGACGTTGGATATAAGCCAAATTCACTTGCCAGGAGTCTGAGGACCGGCAAGTCAAACACTATCGGACTGATGGTGGAGGATATTTCCAATCCATTCTTTGCTAATATTGCGAGGATGATCGAAGATAATGCCTATAAAAATGGATACAAGATCCTTTACTGCAGTACAGATAACGACACAGAGAAGACGAAGGATTTGATCCAGATGTTCCAGGAAAGGCATGTAGACGGATATATCATTGCTCCGCCAGACGGAGTGGAAGACGAAATAAATGCTCTTATTAATTCAGGGTCGCCGGTCGTTCTGTTTGACCGTAATCTTGCCGGGGTCAATACAGACTATGTTGGTATTGATAATTATGGCAGTACCTATCATGCTATAAATTACCTTATCGGGAAGGGGTACAAAAACATAGCTTTTATCACCCTGTACTCACTTCAATCCCAGATGCAGGAGCGCATGCAGGGATATGAGAGCGCGCTTGCTGAACATCAGATGAATCAGCATATAAAGGAAATTCCTTATAGCAATGATCCTGATGATATTATTAAACATGTATCAGCTTTTCTAAGCAGAAAAAAGGAAGTAGATGCAGTGTTATTTGGTACTAACTACCTCGCGGTAAGTGGACTACGCGCTATTTATAACCTCGGACTGAAAATACCGTCTGATCTGGCTGTTATAGCGTTTGACGATCATGATGTTTTCGAATTAAGCAATCCTTCTATCACAGCTATTAAACAACCTATCAAAGAGATTTCCGGGGAAGTTATCAATCTGCTGCTCAAGGGATTGAAGTCGCCGGCAAAGCCTAAAAAGCCTGAATCGCTTATTTTAGACACGACATTGGAGCTCAGAAAATCATCGAAGTAGAATAGTTTTTCCAGTTTTACTACTGGTGTGTCCCGCAGGCTTTTTTTAAAATTTCACACTTTATCAAAAAAAATATACATTTGCTAAATCGTTTAACCTGTTTCACCCTATGAAAACTATATCTGCTATATGAAAAATTATATCTAACAAAACGAGTATTTGAGAAAAATGTAAAGTGGTGGCTTGTCGGGCCAGTCTCTGTGCATTCCTATGTCTCTTAATTGCTGATAACATCGCCATCAATTAAACTATTCAAATAAATCAACAACAACTATTATGAAACACAAGAGAAAAGTAACACTTCTGTGTGCACTATTAGTGTTTATGCTAAATAGTATAAACGCCTTTGCGCAGAACCAGATCAAAGGAAGAGTGACAGCTTCCAGCGACAAGCAGCCCTTGCCGGGGGTTTCGGTAAATGTGAGAGGGAGCCAGAAGGGAGTGTCGACAGACGTCAACGGTAACTTTGTAATCCAGGCAGGCCCAAGAGACGTTTTGGTGTTTACTGCTATTGGATTTGCGAATCAGCAGGTAACGGTAGGCGACCGCACTGAGATTAACGTGGTGATGAAAGATGAATCACAGAATCTGAAAGAAGTAGTTGTAATTGGCTACGGTTCGATTTCCCGTGATAAGCTTACTAACGCGGCAGTGAGTGTAAAAGCAGAAGAATTCAGGCAGGGGGGGGCGAGAAATGCTATGGACCTGCTTCAAGGTAAGGTAGCGGGACTTAACATCACCAGGAGCAGTAATAACCCAAACTCGGGAGTTTCCTTACAGCTTAGAGGAGTGACATCTGTAGAGGGCAGCAGGTCGCCGTTAATAGTCATTGACGGTATTCCAGGCGGGAACCTCGACCTTTTGCAGCAGGATGATATAGAGTCGATGGACGTGCTGAAAGATGGTTCTGCAGCCGCTATCTACGGCACCAGGGCAAATGGAGGAGTCATACTGGTGACGACCAAAAAAGGTAAAGAAGGTCCGGCCAGGTTTGATTATTCAACTTATTTCCGCACTGAATCAGTGGTTGAAAAGTATGATTTTATGACTGCAGAGGAGATAAGAGCGGCGATCGCAGCAGGGCAGCTTCCTGCAAACCGTGACAATGCAGATTGGGGCGGAGCTGCAACGAACATGTTCGACGAGGTTGTTACCGACAATCCTGTAAGCCAGTATCATAATCTCGCGTTATCAGGCGGGACCAAAAGTACCAGCTACCGGGCGAGCCTCTTTTTTCAGGATCTTAAAGGTATCGCCAAAGAAAGCGGCCGAAAAAATTACGGGGGCAGACTGAATATTAATCAAAAGGGATTGAATGACCGGTTGAGCGCCCAAATAAACCTTGCCACAAATTTCAATACCGCTAATATGC
>DALYUO010000167.1:353-3119 GCA_031981225.1 Pararcticibacter sp. | reverse complement strand
AACTGGGAGACAGCCTACACCCGGCTTCCCCCTCAGCCGATTTATAACGCAAACGGAACCTACTGGGAGGACCTAACCACGACATCTTCAAATAACCTTGTAAGCGTTTTAAACCAGCAGTCGAATAACCGTACCCAACAAACAAGTTCTGCCGATGCGAAATTCACCCTTGATATTGTCAAAGGGCTGAAGGCATCCGTTTTTGGCTCTCTGCAAAGAGATAGTTATACCGATAATGTGTATTATGATATTAACTCAAGAGCTTCGGTAGCGGGCACAATAACACCCGATGGGGGGAGAAATGTTGTTCCAAGAGGTACCGGATATGCTTTCAAGGGTAACAGAATGGAGAACGACTATGCCTTTGAGCCAACAATTGACTATTCGACCAGGATTGATGACCACTCGATAAATGGCATTGTTGGATACAGCTACCGTTATAATGTGTGGGAAACTTCGGGCATGGCTAACTCGGGTTATTTCAACGATCAGTATGACAATAACAATATGGGAGCGGGGATGTATCAACAATCTGACGCTTCTTCGATGCAGAGTGAGAAGCAGGACAACACGCTGATCGCTTTTTTTGGAAGAATCAATTATTCCTTTAAAGACAAATATATGGCGCAGGTGATCCTCAGAAGGGAAGGGTCATCGAGATTCGGTGCCAATAACAAATGGGGGAATTTTCCTGCAGTATCTGTGGGCTGGAATATCAGCCGTGAAGACTTTATGCAGGGTGTGTCGTTTATTGACTTTTTGAAGCTGAGGGCCGGTTATGGTGTGACAGGTAATTCGGGTTATGCTAATTATACTTCGCTGATTACTCTGGGAACCGGAGGCTTTTATTTATACCCCGACGGTGTGTGGAGGCAAACCTATGGACCTGATCGAAACCCCAATCCGGACCTTAAGTGGGAGGAAAAGCGAGAGTTGAATATTGGTGTTGATTTTAATTTGTTTCAAAACAGGATCGGCGGATCGCTGGATGTTTTCAGTCGGAAAACGGTGGATTTGCTAGGTACTGTGCAGAATCAGCTCCCTTCGTACATTACTGAAAGGCTGTTTTATAATATAGGAACCATTGCGCAAAGTGGAGTCGAGCTGTCTGTAAACGCTACGCCAGTAAAAAAGAAAGATTTTACCTGGAGCATGGACGTTACAGCGAGCACTGTCAGCAATAAAATGGATAAGTATTCGAGTCCTCAATTCCGCACCTCTGACTTGAGTTTTGGCGGCATTGGAGGAGCAGGGGCTTTGGGGGATGCCATCAGGACCAGAGAAGGCGATGATATTGGCAATTTCGTAGGTAAACGATTCGCCGGTTTTGATGATGCAGGGAACTGGCTTTTCTTTAAGAGGGACGGTTCGAGGGTCACAGCGGATCAGATTATAATGTCGCCAACAGATCCGAATACCGATCTTGCAGTACTAGGCAATGGTATTCCAAATTATTATGCATCGTGGACCAATACTTTCAACTATAAGAGTTTTGATTTGCGGATATTCCTTAGAGGTAAGTTTGATTTCGATATTCTAAACCGGATGGAGATGACCTATGGTAACAAAACAACATCTAGCAATCTGTTAACGAGTACCTTCACCCGTCATGCCCAGCTCAATTCTTCGGATTCGCCGGCTTACATGTACTCTGATTATTTTCTGGAGTCAGGTGACTTTGTAAAGATCGACGAAATAACACTGGGGTATAACTTTAAACTGAAGACACCTCATGTGAAAAATTTAAGGGTATACGCGACGGGTCAGAACCTTGCCACGTTCACCAGCTACACAGGTAATGACCCTGATTTTGTAAACGACAATGGACTTGATCCTGGTATGGACATAAGGAATCCATATCCGGCCACCCGTTCATTTTTAGTTGGTATTCAGGTTGGATTTTAAAAGTTTTGAGATGAAAACATTAAAGAGTTATATCAAATATTTGGTACTGGCGATGTCTGTTATGGTAACGGCCTCCTGTACGAAGCTTGACGAAAATATATACAGCAAATTGGAAACGGGGAATTTTTACAACAATAAAAATGAAGTGTTATCAGCTGTTCTGAGACCTTACACTCATGCAAACGCTTGGATCACACCGGGGCAGAACGGATGGTGGCGGATCAGTGAATTATCATCTGATCTTTTATCATGGCCCCAAAAAGGAAGACATGGTTATGACGACGGAAAATGGATCAGAGATCATTACCATACCTGGATCTATGATGATGAAGCAGTTTGGGAGCCATGGAGATTAATGTGGTGGGGGCTCGGCCTATGTAACGATCCTATCGAGAATCTCGAACGGCGGGAAGCTGCAGAAATGGGAATTACACAGGAAGAGAAGGACGCTTATATCGGGGAAATGAAGCTGCTTAGGGCTTTTCATCATATGAGACTAATGGATCTCTGGGGTAATATTCCAATTGTTACTGTTGTTGGTGAGAAAGATCCTCCGACTAAGCCAAGGACGGAAGTCTTTAATTTCATAGAAAAAGAGATCCTCGAAAACATGGAAAACCTTCCAAACCTTTCGTCAAACAATATAGGACGGATCTCGAAAGCCGCCGCATATGGCATGCTGGTAGAGCTGTATCTGAATGCGGAAGTTTGGACAGGTACGGCCCGCTGGGACGACTGCATTACGTACTGTAATAAGCTGATCAACAGTGAAGCGGGCGGACAGTCAGGCGCGATGGCGCTAGACCCCACGATCACCGCTACTTACAATAATACGAATGATAAGTCAAAAGAGATCATTTT
>DALYUO010000167.1:0-343 GCA_031981225.1 Pararcticibacter sp. | reverse complement strand
TCAGAGACGGTATTGGCTGGAAGCCGCAGTGGACGGGTGATTTTTATCATTTTAACCAACGGTTTATTTACGGCGGCGAGCATGATGGGAATGACGGCGTTGTAGTAAATCCGGGTGTTTGGGACCAGTATTATAAGAATAGGGATATGAGAAAAGAATCCTGGTTCTTACATGGTCGTCAAACGCCTTATGATCCCTCGAAGCCAGTTTTGGGAACCGAGGAATATCGCGGACAGCCACTTGAGTTTGTTGATAACATCCGCCGTAACAGTGAAGGCAGTACCCGGTCGGACATGACACAGGGTGAAGAAAATAGTGGATACAGGTTTAATAAGTATAAACC
>DALYUO010000166.1:3460-11075 GCA_031981225.1 Pararcticibacter sp. | reverse complement strand
AGAAACAGCAGTGAGTCCACGTTTTATACAAAAACGTGGACTTATATTGGGTTTTGCATGGGTTACACATAGGTTCATAGATTACCAGTTTTTGAGCAGTTTATCTCCAGGTCAGACTGCTATGAATTCCAATGTACCCATCAGAATAGGAAATAAAGGATATAATTAACAACTTTACGAAAAACGAGCAAAGAGCATTTATGACTATTGATGAAGCACAAACCCTGGTTGACAACTGGATTAAGACCACAGGCATCAGGTATTTCAACGAACTCACCAATACTGCTATTTTAATGGAGGAAGTAGGAGAAGTAGCGCGTATTATGTCACGCAGATACGGCGAGCAGTCATTCAAAGAATCGGATAAAAAGGTTGACCTGGGAGATGAGATGGCCGATGTGCTTTTTGTACTGATCTGCCTTGCCAACCAAACGGGAATAAACCTGACTGAAGCCCTGGAAAAGAACCTGCAGAAAAAGAGTATCCGCGACGCTGACCGTCATAAAAACAACGAAAAACTGAGGTAAGTCACAATCCCTGAAACTCAGAACCTGAAACTCACTTCTTAGAGTTTCACCAGCTTATCTCCTTCGAGCACCGGTATAGCCGTGGTGATATCAACGTTCAGGCAAAAGTCGATATCTGCTTCTATGCCTAACTTTTTCAACCGCTCGCTATGCGAAGTTTTCTTAAGGTAAGCCCGCAGGTCGCCTTTTGCAAGATCATATAAATCGAGTGCAGCGATTGATGAGTCGTCAGGTTTATAGCCTGAAGCCTGAAGCTGACTTACGACGGCACCTGCAAAAATGGTATCTTCAAGATTAAACTTATTCTTCCATCCAGCGCAAACCAACAGCACGTGCTCCTGCTGACTGATGAGCCAGTCGGATAAGGCTGTTAAGTTAAAAAAGGATCCTATTGCAATCTTTTTAGCCTGCCTTGAAAGGTGGATGGCATGGGTACCGTTTGTAGTGGTAAGCACCACCGTCTTCCCGGCCACTTTTTCGGCAGTATAAGCAAAAGGAGAGTTGCCGAAATCAAAGCCTTCCACTACTTCTCCATCACGCTCTGCTGCAAGCAAACATTCGGTGCCGTGATATGCCGCACACTCTTCTACTTTTGATACCGGAATAATTGCCGCTGCGCCATTTTCTATACCATAACAGATAGATGAAGTAGCCCGGAAAATATCGATTACAACAACGATACTATTCTCTATATCGTACAAGGGTAAGAGGGCCGGAGTAAGGCAAACTTCAATCTTTAATTTATCAGGGGATGTTAATTGTACTACTTTCAACTCTTATGCTTTATAAAAAGGTAGTTTCACAACGCATGCCTTTACAGAAGTGTTTCTAATTTTTATAAAAATTTCGGTATCGGGAGCAGAGAAAGCTGTTTTGACATACCCCATTCCAACTGCTTTCTGAAGAGAAGGCGATTGGGTTCCCGAAGTAACCTTTCCTATCGTGCTTCCTTCAGCATCAACTATTTCATAATCATGCCTAGGGATGCCTCTCTCAATCATTTCAAAGCCAACCAGCTTACGTTCTACTCCGTTCCTTTTCTGTTCTCCAAGCTTATCTGAATTCACAAAGTCTTTCGTGAACTTTGTTATCCACCCAAGTCCCGCCTCAAGTGGCGATGTAGTGTCATCGATATCATTCCCATAGAGACAGAAACCCATTTCAAGGCGAAGTGTATCACGGGCACCCAAACCTATCGGTTTTATTCCGGCATCTGCACCTGCAGTAAAAATCTCATTCCATATATGCTGAGCATGAACATTATCGACATAGATTTCAAAGCCACCTGCACCTGTATATCCTGTTGATGATATCAGTACATTTTCTACACCTGCGAAGGTTCCTTTTTTAAAGGAGTAGTATTCCATGGAAGAAAGATCCGTTTCGGTCAGCTTTTGCAGAACTTCTGTCGCTTTAGGCCCCTGCACAGCAAGTAAAGAGGTCCGATCAGAAATATCTTTCATCTCTACGCCATAGCTGTTATATTTTGAGATCCAATCCCAGTCCTTCTCAGTATTTGAGGCATTAACAACGAGCATATAGGTTTTCTCATCGATGCGATAAACCAAAAGATCATCGACGATGCCTTCGGTTTCATTTGGGAGGCAGGAGTATTGCACTTTACCATCTACCAGCTTTGAGGCATCATTAGAGGTAACCTTTTGGATCAGATCGAGCGCTTTTTCGCCTTTAAGAATAAATTCTCCCATATGGCTGACGTCGAAAACTCCAACTCCAGTCCTTACCGTCACGTGTTCGGCGTTGATTCCTTCATATTGCACGGGCATATTGTATCCTGCAAAAGGAACCATTTTAGCCCCGAGAGAAATATGTATATCGGTTAATGCGGTATTTTTCATTGTTTGTATTGAGGATTACTGCCAAAAATACATTTTATTTGAGAATGATGTGGATCGGTAATCTTATTTCCTGAAAATATCCCGTCTGCGGTCAACCTAACAGGAAAACTTTCTGAACGAGATAGTGTGAAGGGCTTCGAGGAGAAAACAATAACCTGTTTCCGACCTTTGGATTGTGTAATTACAATAAACGCGAACTGCCTAACCCAGCTTCATTAACTTTCATTAATGGCCGAAACGTTGAGCGTTATGTCAATCCGCTGGTTAAACGTAGCCGTCAAACGAATCTTTGACTCCGGATGCAATGTTGAAGCATTTAAGCAGTATAGACCGGATGCCTTAGCACTCCGCCGGTCGGTTTTTGAAGTATCAAACCAGCTCTAGTTGCAACTGCGGGTCGGTTACCCTGAAAGTTCGGCGGTGGTAAGGTGAAAATCCATATTGCAGTACAGCGTTACGGTGTTTTATGGTAGGATATCCTTTATTGCTGCACCAGTCGTATTCGGGATGAAGCAGGGCGAGTTCTTTCATAAAATCATCGCGGTACGTTTTAGCAAGGATTGACGCCGCGGCGATAGAAAAGTACTTCCCATCTCCCTTGATAATACAGGCATGGGGAACTTCCTGATATTTCTTGAACCGGTTGCCGTCGATCAGTACAAAACCCGGGCGAATGTGGAGCAGATCCAAGGCCTTGTGCATAGCAAGAAATGAAGCGTTCAGTATATTTATCCTGTCTATTTCATCGTGATCTACCTGTGCAACGGCATAAGCGACGGCTTCCTTCTCAATGACCTTACGGAGCTCATAACGATCCTCTTCGCAGAGCTGCTTGGAGTCAGTGAGCTGCTCATGCTCAAAATCACGCGGCAATATCACAGCCGCAGCAAACACTGGCCCGGCGAGACATCCTCTTCCTGCTTCATCACAACCCGCTTCAATAAATTCTTCCTGATAATAAGAGAATAGCATCATTCAAAAATAACAATTAGTAAATTAGTATCAAGTAGCTAGTAAATCTTCAGAGTTAGCAGCGTGATGTCGTCTGAATGCATTTGCGCATTTTTTGTTGTCTGAATTTCGGAGAGGATCCCTTTATTAATCTGACTTGAGTGCAAGCTGCAATGCTCTGACAGATATTTTACTAATTCCTCTTCAGTTACGAACACATCCTCGTCGGCGCTTTCTATCAGGCCATCGGTGTAATTAAAGATAAGGGCATTTTCGGGGACAGAAAGCCGCCCGGTACGAACAAAGGGAAGGTCGTCAAATACGCCTAACATAGTCGATCCATCCTTTAGAAAGGTCGGTTTACAATTTGCGATAAGGATTGGGGCGTTATGACCAGCGTTCACGTATTCTACTTCGCGCGTCACCTCATTATATCTGCCCAGGAACAGCGTGATAAAGCGCTCTCCTTTCGTATTTTTGGTCACCACGTCGTTTAGCTTTCGGATGAGATGATCGAGGTTATTCTCTACCGACGCCCAGGCCCTGAGACTTGCCTGAAGGTTAGCCATCAGAAGGGCTGCAGAAATACCTTTACCCGACACATCACCAATACACCATAAAAATTCATGTTCATTGAGGCGGATAAAATCAAAATAATCGCCCCCAATATTCTGGTGCGGGAGATAGGTAGCTGCTATTTCAAACTTTTCGCTCTTTGGCAGGCGCAGCGGGACGAGCATATTCTGAACTTCGCCAGCCAGTTCGATATCGCGCTGAAATCGTTCGCGCTGCACTCTTTCATGAAAAAGCTTTTTATTCTCGAGCGCTACCACAATTATATTGATCAGCGTTTGGATGTAATTAAGCTCGTGACTCAGCAGTTCGGGTACGGTGTTGAAATCTCCGATCAAAACAAATGCGAGGGTATTGTTTTTATGTCTTACAGGAACAAAAAAATCGTAGCCACCAAGGAGATTATCGGAGTAACCACTTAATGAAGATATCGTCTTGAGCGGTCCGAGAAGGCTACAGATCTTTTGATAATCCTCCGGCTTCTCTGTATAACTTCCAAAGCCTGTAACACAGCCAAACTGCCCCCCCTCTTTCACGAGAAGCCGCATCCTTCCCACTTTTAAATTTACACGCAGGATAACTTCGAGCATTTCAAAAAGTACAGAGGCAGCACTGTTTTTATTGATTGCCAATGTTACTTCCAGCAGGGCATTCAACTCGGCCTGCCGCTTAAGCAGGAGTTGTACCAGATCATTTTCCGAAGGCTGTTTACTTATATCTCTATCTGATCTCAAAATGATGCTTCCAGGGGCAAAATTAAACTAAATATTCGCTTAAACCAATTCACAAGCAGGCAATCGCATTTATTCCACCGCCTACTTCACCAATCTCCCTTTCCATACATATTTACCTGAATTGCCGGCAATGCCAATATAGATAATATAAACAATATGAATAACAGTAAGCAGCGGAAGATACCACAATAATTCCCTTCTTTTTGCGAATGCGGTTACGGGCGATAAAAACGCCCATTCGGCAATCAGCTTTAACAACAAGGAGAGGAACGCAGATATGAGGTAAAAGGTGCTATAAAAACCCAATACCAGGTTCACCAGGATTATAAGATTAAAAGCCCAGATTGATACGCCCAGCAGAACTATCTTTTTATCTTTATAACGGGTGCTTTTAGAGGCCCAACGTTTTCGCTGACGGATAAACTCTTTTAGATTGGCTTTTGCATCGGTATATACAACAGCGTCCGCCGACTTACAAAAACCTATACCGCCCGGGTAACGGGAAGCCACTTTATGCAAAAAAAGCTCGTCATCGCCCGAGGCAAGATCATCTATCCCCTGGAAGCCACCTAACTCGTTAAAGACGTCTTTTCTATAAGCAAGATTGGCGCCGTTGCAGGTGGAGGGAATGCGGTTACCGATAGAAGAAGCGCCCAGGCCGATCAGATATAAGAACTCAAGCGTCTGAAGCCGCTCGAAAAAGCTTTTCTCTTCATCGTATATCACCGGCGACGAGACCAATTGTAAGTTATTCTTGTTGTAATAACTTACAATGGTTTTGAGCCAATCCTTATTCATCCGGCAGTCAGCATCCGTTGTAACAATCAGCTCCCCTTCCGCCATTTGAATAGCCTCAGAGATGGCTTTCTTTTTATACGAATTTAGTTTCTCCTTTTCATTGAGCTTTATAAGCTTCACGCCCCTGCCAGCAAAAGATTGTACAATATCGGGGGTCTTATCCGTAGAGTGGTCGTCGACGATAATCAACTCCCACAATTCTGAAGGATATGTTTGCTCAAGGATATCCTGAATGGTGTGAGCAATTTTCGCCTCTTCATTTCTGGCAGCAATCAAAATGCTCACTTTAGTAAAAGGCTTAGAGTCGCCATTTTTGAAATGCCTTATTCGAAGCCATCCTCTCCTGAAGAACAAAACAACTGTTACATATATTAATGTAAGCAGAGCTGATAAAACATTAATTACGATTAGTGCCAAAGAAATTAAGCTTAAAAACAAACGGAATACCAATAATAGCGGGAATAATGAGGTTTATTAACCAAATACAAGCGGTTGATGCCATTATTGCCACTTCCTGCTGCGTTATGAAACTAAAAAAATAAGTGGCAGTCATAGTCCTTACTCCGATATCAAGAAGATCAAGAGAAGGCAGTGCAGACTGTATAAAAAACAAAATAAATATCATCATGATCATGGAGAATACCGGAAGATCCGGCAACAGCATACTAATGATTAAATAGTACTGCGAAGTAAAAACAATAAAGCGTGCAATACAAAAATTAAAAATCACTAAAAGGTTGCCTCTCCGATAGCTGGCAAGTATCATGAAAAACTTTCGGAACCTTTTTAAAAAAGCAACTTTGTTAAGACCCCGGTTTAGCCACCTTATATTAAAATAGAGCAGGAGAAAGAAAAGGCAGAAGGTCAGTGTTGCAAGAAAGAGAACATAATAAATCCCGGTACTTATCTCGAGAAAATTTCTGATAAACCACAGTACCGCGATTGCTCCGAGGACGTTTGTAATAACCATTTGTCCGATAGCCCCTATGCCCATCGCTATGACACCAAACACACGTCTCCGCGGAGAAAGAAAAAATACGCGCCCGCCATATTCGCCAATGCGGTTAGGAGTAAAAATCGCCCATGTAAGCCCACAAAATACCGACTCTACCGCTTTTGCCACACTGATCTTTTCTATCTGCCGTACAAGATACTTCCACTTTAACGCTTCCAGGAACCAGTTAAGCAGCATCAGAAAGAAGATGACGCCCAGAGTAAAATAAACCTTCTTTGCCGTCAGATTACCGATCAGCATGCTAAAATTATGGAGGTTGGTATTATTATTTAACTTATAAACAATAAATACGGTGGCCAGAACCAATACTGTCACCTTAACCAGAATACTGACAACCTTTTTACTTTCCCGATTCAAGCTGTTCTAAGTTTGGTGCAATGTTACACAAAAGCGGTGAAGGTTGTTCAATTAATGCTAAGGCCGCTTTAAGTGCCTTCACTATTTCAACTTTATACTGAAGATTTTCCATAGAGCATTTACCATGCAAATCGGGAAAAATCCCGGTTTAAAGTATAAGTAAACCTCTATCAGGCCCGATGTGTTTTATCATTTATTAAAGTGACGTCTATCATTTCGCAGTCCGTTTCCATTTCTAAGCTTTACAGACGGGAAAGCGGCATGATGATGAATTCAGAATGCGTCTAAGTATTTTCTTGACAAAATATGATAAATATCATGTTAGCTCCTGCAGAATTAACTACATAAACGAGAAATTAACAATTTAACCAATGTTTCATTTTTTTTCATCATCATCAAAAACAGCAGAATAACATATCAATTTTTCAGGCAGTTTTTGCTCAGATCAAATTAACTATTTAATTATATAACATTTTATACAGAATAAAGCGAACATGAATTGGCTTTTTGATTTATTTACAAAAGACTCGGTTGCACATGCTGTTCTAATCTATGGGTTGGTAATCGCCATAGGTGTAACACTTGGAAAGATTAAGATATTTAACATTTCCTTAGGAATTACATGGGTACTATTTGTCGGAATTATCGCATCACATTTTCACCTTTTGATCAATAAGGAAGTAGAACACTTCGCGAAAGAATTTGGCTTAATATTGTTTGTATACAGTATCGGCTTGCAGGTGGGGCCTGGATTTGTCTCCTCGCTTAAAAAGCAAGGCCTCTCGTTGAATATCCTCGCAG
>DALYUO010000166.1:0-3450 GCA_031981225.1 Pararcticibacter sp. | reverse complement strand
GTAACTGTAACCATACATTACATTACTGGTACCCCTATTGCAGTCATGGCCGGAATTATGTCGGGAGCCGTTACCAATACGCCTGGCTTGGGCGCTGCTCAGCAAGCTTTAGCAGATCTTAAATCGTCAGGCCTGTATACCGAGACTCCAAATCTAGGTTTGGGCTATGCCGTAGCTTACCCTTTTGGTGTCATCGGAATCATTCTGGTGCTGATCTTTCTGCGATATATTTTCAAAGTCGATCTTTCAAAAGAAAAGGCCGTTCATAAAGAGCGTTTACTTCAGGGCATACCAGCTCCTTCAACGATAAATCTTGAGATAGACAACCCACAATTGTTCAACCAACCTCTGAAGATCATCAAATCGATCATCAACACCAAGATTGTCATTTCACGTATTTACCATGACGGCGAAATCAGCACGCCTGATTCAGAAACTATACTTCATGAAGGTGATATTATTCTGGCGGTAGCTCCCAAAGAAGACTTTGGCAAGTTAAAGATTCTGGTTGGTAAGGAAAGTGAAGTTGATTTGATCAAAATGAAAAGCAACATCATCTCGCGTCGGATTGTGGTTACAAAGGAAGAGGTAACTTACAAGACTATCGGGAATCAGCGTTTTATTAACAATCAGGATTTCACCATTACAAGAATTAGCCGTGCCGGTATTGAGTTCGTTGCGACGAGTGATACCGTTTTCCAGATAGGCGATATTGTTACCGCGGTTGGCCGCGAGGAGGCCGTGACTTTATTTGCTAAGGTGCTTGGCAACTCATTGAAACGTCTGGATCATCCTAATCTTGCACCTATATTTTTCGGAATTGTAATCGGTGTAATATTTGGCAGCATCCCATTTGCTGTACCGGGTATTCCTGCTCCTGTGAAGATCGGTCTCGCAGGTGGACCACTGATCGTTGCCATTCTCATGAGCCGATTTGGCCCTAAGTTATATTTGACCCCATACGTTACTCAAGGGGCTAACTTAATGCTTCGCGAGATCGGGATCGTGTTGTTCTTAGCGAGTGTTGGATTATCAAGCGGCGAGCATTTTGTCGAGATACTTGTAAATGGGGATGGACTTTATTGGATGTCGTACGGAGTGATGATCACTCTTGTTCCCCTGCTAATTATGGGATTTGTGGCGAAACTGATATTCAAATGCAGTTATTTTGAAATCTGTGGATTACTGTCGGGCGCTTCTACTGATCCTCCAGCGCTAGCCTTTGCAACCTACTCTGCAGGCTCTGATGCTCCTGCTATAACATACGCCACTGTGTATCCTTTAACGATGATATTAAGGATACTTATGGCTCAGATGATGATATTGGTGTTCTGAGTTCTGAGTTGCGGGTTGCGGGTTGTGAGTTATGGGTTGTGGGTTGTGTGGCGCAGGTTGTAAGGCTGTACACCCAAACATAAAGATTTAAGTTTATTAACACGGTTACGGAAGAGGCTGTCTCCTACATTTGCTTGAAACAAGCACAGGAGACAGCCTCTTGCTTTTTTTTGGTCTCCCTGCAGGCAACACACCATCCGCAACCTGCAACTCACACCCTAACAGTCCGAAACCCGCATCTCACAACCCACAACCCACAACCTGCAACTCACAACCTACAACCTACAACACACAACCCGCAACATGTCAACCTTCCGACGGAAAAAGCGTAATATTGCTGTTGGATGCAAAGCGAAAAGTCTAACGAACGAATCATCCTTGGGATAGACCCGGGAACAGCAGTAATGGGATATGGTCTTGTGAAGGAGATAAAAACCAGGACGGAAATGATCAGTCTTGGGGTGGTTAAAATGGACCATCTTGCCGATCATTCTCTCAAGCTCAAGCGCATTTTTGAAAAAACGATTGCTCTTATTGACGAATACCATCCTGACTGTCTGGCTATTGAAGCTCCTTTTTACGGAAAAAACATCCAGGTGATGCTTAAGCTCGGCAGGGCACAAGGTATTGCTATTGCGGCAGCGCTCTCACGTGACATTCCCATTTTCGAGTATTCTCCCCGTAAGATAAAGCAGTCTATCACAGGAAACGGGAACGCATCAAAGGAACAGGTTGCTGCCATGCTGCAGACGCTCCTCAAGTTTAAGGAAACGCCCGAGTTCTTGGATGCTACCGACGGGCTCGCTGTAGCGGTATGCCATTCCTTTCAGAAAACAATAGGTACTGGCGATCAAAAGACTTATTCGGGATGGGAAACATACGTTAAGGATAATCCTAAAAAAGTAAAAGGAAAGATCTGAAGATAAATAAGACGCGACCTCACAACAAAAAAGCAGAGGGAGCGCTGGCAAACTTTGTACCTGCATTCCTTCTGCTTTTCGGAGTGCTATGCGTTTGTGTGTTTAAAAGGCTGCCCGGATCTTTTCGGCAGTTTCCTTTAGTTCTTCCCCTGAAGGGTGAAGCTTTGGTCTGGAGAAGTTTATGTCGTCCATTTGGTTCATGGGAACAAGATGGATATGGGCATGAGGTATTTCCAGGCCAATAACCGCAACTCCTATTCTTTTGCAGGGAATAGCTGTACGGATTGCAGCTGCTACTCTTTTGGCGAAAACATGGAGGCCGAGGTACGTATCATCGTCGAGATCGAATATATAATCTTCCTCTTTTTTGGGAATAACAAGTACATGGCCCTCGACGAGAGGATTAATATCGAGAAAAGCCAGAAAGCTTTCATCTTCGGCCACCTTATGTGCGGGAATCTCTCCCGCTACGATCTTTGAAAAAAGTGAAGCCATTTCCTTTAAATTTATCTTGATATTTCTAAAACCTCAAATTCCATTTTACCTGCAGGTACCGCAATTTCCGCTTTATCGCCCACAGACTTTCCAAGCAGGCCCTGCGCGATCGGTGACTTTACGGAAATCTTACCCGACTTTAGATCTGCTTCTGTTTCAGATACAAGCTGATAGGTCATCGTTGCTCCGTTCTTGGTATTTTTGATCTTTACGATGGAAAGAGCAAGAACCTTAGAAGTATCGAGCTTCGATTCGTCAATCAATCTTGCGTTAGCCAGCGTGTTCTCAAGTTTAGCTATTTTTGATTCATGGTGGCCCTGTGCTTCCTTGGCTGCATCGTACTCTGCATTCTCGGAAAGATCGCCTTTATCACGTGCCTCAGCTATGGCTTTTGCGATCTGAGCACGCCCCTGTGTCTTTAAAAAATGTAATTCCTCTTTTAATTTTTCTAATCCTTCTTTACTATAATAAGTTATCTCTGCCATATCTCAATTAATTTAATAGAAGTGTATAAAAAACAAACAAGACTACACCTGCATATGCGGAATAGTCTTGCCGTAATGGTACGAAGATATATCTACAATCTTAAAAAAGCAAATTTTTCAAATCATTAATTGGATCCGAATATCGCTTTATTCACGTAAAAATAAACTTAGGATGCCATGGTTCTGGTGGTCATGCCGACAGCCATTTTTTTAAC
>DALYUO010000165.1:10042-11135 GCA_031981225.1 Pararcticibacter sp. | reverse complement strand
GTTATAAAGTTAATTATTCTACTTTTAAACTGTCCGATTTTTAGGGGAGGTTACAGAACTATATACTTAAAAAGCAATCGTCTATCTAAGCAAATAGTATCATTAACCAAGCTAAATCTCTGAGGACCAACGTTCATTTCAATATATGCATTGAAGTAATTTAAAACCCTTTGATTGGGATCCGGCTCTTTAGAATAATTTACAGGGCGAATTTGCCTCTTTTTATCATATATCTGAGTAAGCCACTCGCTGTTATTTATCCAAATAATGGATCCATGTCCAAAATCACTGCCTTTAATTTCATCTAAATTGGTTATTACTTTCTTACATGGTATAAATGTCATTTGATGGTTTGAACCTGATATTGGAAACCTATAATAAATGATTCCCATCCCTTTATAAACTTGGTTAGGTTGAACCGGCTTAATTATTTTATCTCTTGTACATGATATTAGAATTATTAATATTACCAAAGCGAGTTGCCTTTTCATGTTCGACCTATTCATACCGGTGCTTCTCTGAAAGGCATGGTTCAGCATAACCAATGATTTCATGCTCTGATAATTTTTCAACTTCGTGCCTGATTACAGAATAAGATATGCTCTCCGGAACGTCAATCACGAATATTTTTCATTGAGTTGTTCCGATTCGCATCCTAAGGTATTAAATATATCCCTGATTTCCTTTATAGCTGCATGGTCATCCAGAACTACTGTCTGGATCGTTGAATTTCCGGAAAACTCTTTTACTTTCTGGAAAGTTAGAAACCCCTCCTGCTCGTCGTATTCAGCATAAACGATGTCACCGGAAGCTATCCCGGCATAAAAAGGAATGCTGTGGTTTCCACCGTCCATTGATCAAGTACCTTGCTGTAGAAGCAAAAGAGGATTTTTATTAATCTGTGCTTATATTCTGTATGTCTATAAAACCCAGCCATAATTCACTCGTACATTTTTGCTGCTACCAATATTTCTGCGAGAACTTTCCAGTTAACATTCTCTGGTACTGGATGATTATTATTCATGTAATACCCTTCCATATCTTCTACCCAGCTTGCCAGGGCTCCTAAAAATTCTTCTAAAGTTCGGTTTTC
>DALYUO010000165.1:4670-10032 GCA_031981225.1 Pararcticibacter sp. | reverse complement strand
CCCATTCTTCTGGATTGTTTTTTAAATCATCTAAAAGGACCTTAACAAAATCGACAAAATTACCTTTACTTCTTATCGAATCTATCTTATCAAAGATCATAATTTTTATTCCTACTTAAACTATAATTACAGTTCGTTTTTCAACTCTGCGCTTGAAAAGGTAACCTCATAAAGCCAAACCCTTGCACTTGCTCGATGCCAGTTCCAAAAGCCGCTTCACTGTTTCATCTACTGGATCAGGTGCATTTATTTCCGTTTGCAGGTACAGATCTGCTTTCCATTTATCTTTTGGCCAGTCGTGGGAAGAAAGGAGAATTCGGTCGGATTCAGAACAGGAAACGAATGAATAATCGGTAACCGGAAGTAAAAGGCCCAACTTCGAATTGAGCTCGGTTTGCTTACTTTGTCGCTCTCGTTCCCAACGCAACTGTGCCAGTGTACTTTTTTCGTCGTCGGTCATTATGGTTGAAGTGCTTTTGTTACTAAGCCACATAATGAGTGGCTAAAATTGCTTTCTATTTATCATAATTACGAACTATTATGTCAAGTTCAAAATTTTGTTATTTATTGGTAGCATTTAAAGTAATTACCTGTTTGGGGACAGTTAACTACACTTAGCGATCACAACATACTCTTAGTAAATAAAAGTCTGAAAATTCTTTGCCATTTTTTTAAGTGCAGCATAAAGCGAGCAAGACCTTCAGCTGGCCTAACCTATCCAAAAAACGCCGGTCACCTCGGCTGGCACGCAGAGCAAATGACAGAGCGGTATCGGGAAATCAAGATTATTCCACGATCTGATAGGGAAATCAGAAAGTTATTTGAACAGGTGAGTAATTGAGGAGAATAGGGATTAATTAAGCGACTGGGGGGATATTTTCAGTGGCACTGAAGTATTAATTATCAAAGGGTTTCCCTTTTACGATGGCGATTCTCTGGATTTACTTTTAGACTATTGAAGAACTTTTCCTCGGCATCGTTATTATACACCTCGCTTGCTCCAGTTGCATTGATAGATATAACGTAATTGTCGAAAATTATAATCCTGCATATGCTCTTTATATTTGATTCGAAATTAAACAAGGTTATCTTGACGCCTGGCTCAGGATAGGTAAAATGGGCTTTTTCAATTACCTCGCTATTTGATTGACGCTGAGCACCATCTATCATACTTTCGAATAATCTATTCACTTTGTTTGGATCCTTTTTCATCTCATACAAATCGAACTCACTTAACTTAGTGGGAAAATAACAGTCATAACTAAAAGCTGAGGGGCTTTTTTTAGGGTTATCATAATATCCGATGTTCTGGGATACGACAAGCTTAAATTCGGAAGTATTAATTGTATCAAGCATTTCAATCGGTACGGACGGCATCGAAATTGTGCCTATACTATACTTATCGTGATATAAGACCCAATTTTGTGTGCTGCTTGAACATCCAGCAGTTGTGGTTAATACTAAGAAGATTATTAAGTACCTCATCTCTTTGTTTATTATTGGCTAATTTAGGTGAAGGTTTCGAGTATATAATGGTGATTATATTAAACACTTACTTTCTCTAAATGTAATTCCATTGAATCGACTTCGTAAACATCCACGCCCTTACATTCAATCTTCGAGTCATCAAAAATTGCGAGATTAATACCTCCTTTATGGAGGGCGCTTCCATACTCAATAGCGTCGTACCCTAAGCTTTTCACGTACTCGCATAAATATTGAGTTGGTAAATAGTCTAACTCTTTATCGTATCTCCTTACTGGCTTCGATAATTCGCGTTCTAACCGTGCGAGATATTTCTGATGTATCACATAGTTTTCTACCTCTTCTTCCAATGCAAATGGACTGATCTCCTGAGTATTCCTTAAACTAATTACCGACATGTTATCTTTGAGTTTAAAAGTTCCTACCGTCAAATAATCAAGATAAGATGAGCGGCACTCATACTCTGTTGTCTTTTGCCCCGCAGATACATACAGATAAGGTATTCCCCTGGGATTTGCACGTCCTGGCGTTGCTTTATCTACAGGAGGTTTCCCCATTTCGCTCAATGCAAAACCGTCCTTTGATGATATCCGCGCCCTATAGAATATCTTCCCTTTGCTATATGTTTTCTCCAAAATCCTTAACAACTTCTCAAGTAATGTAAGATCTATCGTTTGCTTCAGAAAATATCTGTTTGCTGATATGATTTCCTCTGCAAAATTCCCCCATTTTTTCTCATGAATCTCAGTATCAACTCCATCGGCATAAATGGCGGCGATTTCGACCGGTTCTTTAAAAATAGGATGGCTCGGGGGAAACGTTCCGGACATTATATCCTGTAAAAGATTATTTCTCAATCGGACCGAAGACAGGTTAAAAATATTCCAGTCTGATTGAAGATGTTTGTGCAGATTTCTTTTATCAGTAGCGGTGATGCCAAGCTCACTCACGGTTTTATAAATTCCGACTACAGGCAGGAACATCTCTTCAAGTTCTCTTGCATCGATAAGGTCGGCATCTGTACTTCCACAATAATCGCAGGTCCCCCTGCCCAGAGAGTTTGAAAATATAAACCCTTTCACCTCTCTGTCTTTAAAACAATTGGCGCAGCAGTTCATCTATTTATATTAACCCAAAAGTTGCAGTAATAATTCTAAATGATTCTTAATTGATAATTTCTTTAAACTACCCAACCCTGGATAATGCTCATTTCGGTAATGTTCTCGGAACTCGTTTGCCGCATCGGTCTGCAAATTTTTCTCATCGATAAAAGCTACGAGTTTTTCCAGGGCTTCTCCGAACTTTCCTGCAACGTCCACCGGACTTAGATTGTTATCTGATACAAAATGCCTTATACGAATGGTATTATCGACGTCATTAATATAAGTTAGATGAATGGCTACTGCATACGGTAAAAACCCACCATCTACATAATCAGCGCCTATAGTAAGATAATCTGAAAAACCAATGTTGCCATCCTCTTCAAAATATTTGTATTCATCACTGAAGAATTCATCTGAAAAATGAAGATAGTCGGCGTTTTTTTGGCGTGCATTAAACTTATCCTCAAGGATGACCTTTGTACCATTAATGATTAACCCACGGTATCTTCTGACAGGTATAGTCTCATTGAAAAAATTATACTTGATCTCCTTATCTGCAGCCCACTGGAGTAACAGATTGATATCATTAGGTCTTCCCATATGAATCAGGGAAAGCACTTGATGACAAGATAACTGATAAAGTAATTGATCAACAGCTTCTAAACTCGTCGACTCATTTATAATTATTCCCAATTGAAAATTATCATAGTCTGCAAGCTTCTTATTCGCCAAAGGAATGATTCCGGAGCTGTCAGCTGCAAAATCGCCGACAACAGGATTGATAATCAAAGTGAAATTTACGTTGGCACTTATTAGGGCATCTAAAGCCCGTTCGAGTGTTGGGGACGATCGTTTTACCGGCTCAAGAACAGGGGATATTTTACCTGATTGGCCTAAACGTTCGTTCAACTCCCGTAAGGCCAGGAGCTCGAATTGTTTACATCGAAGATAAGGGAAATACATTACATTGTGAGGTTTAAAAAGTTATAAAGATTTTGAAGCTCGGTTTTATTAGGGTTAAAACTTAGACAAATATGCTTTATTTCTTCTGGCGTCTCCTTCGACTGGATCATCCTCTCCTCATGAAAAGCACGGGCTCTAAGTTGTTTAAGCAATAAATTGTGAACAGTAACTGGTTCTAGCTGCTCTATTAAAGCCAGGCACGAGCGATAGAACCGGATATTGGATACCTGCGGAATCTGGCCACAGGCTTCTAATATCAGTTTTGAATATTCATCTTTTCGGAGAGTATCCATCATGACCTTATTATCCAGCTGACCAAATCTTTCGGCTGCTTCCCTTACCAGACAAAGCCCTGAATCGGCGGAAAGAGACAATAGGCCTACACTATCATCGCTCAGCATGTCCTCATATTTTCGGATCAAAGAATGGTGGGTAGCAAGATATATTTTAGGTGAGAACTTTCTATAATCACTGATCTGCTTTTGAAGCTTATACGGTGAATCAAGCTCGGTTTTTACCTCATAGACGGTATTGGTTCCGTTGATAATGACTATGTCGGCAATGGATGCCCCTACCCTTAGCTCATTAAGCATAACGGCTTCATTCAGGTTATGCCGTTCTGATAGAAGACGGTTTGCGATATGGTTTTTGTAGACATATTCATTCCGGTAATGGTGCATCAGGTGCTGATAGGCTTTCACAAGCACCTTTTTCATTGTTACCTGTTTTCTGAAACCCAACCTGGAGCGGTACTGAAATATCGTTTCTTCGATATAACCACTGTGTCCGCTTTTGAAAACTTCTTTAAAAGTGGGTACTGAAAATATCGCAGCGATAGATCTAAAGTAATTGTCTATCAAGGTTCTTTTCATTAACAGCCATTTGGGTAAAACAAAGTAACGAAATATTCAACAAATAATGGATGATAATTATGATAAGCTCTTGTAAGCAGCGTCCCAACGTTCCCAGGATGCAGCACTGGCGGAATGTCTTTAATATTATTTCGGAAAAGAATGCGCTAAGGCCTCAAAAAAGACAGGTCTCCCCTAATGTCTGCTGCTGCGTGAGCCACACCGTATCCTGCTCAAAAAGATTAGGTTATTACGCCACGCTCCTATCCCCCATATCTACCTATCTGTGATTTTAATTCTCCTGTAATCATCTTACCAGTGTTATGTTTGGGTTGGAACGCAGATTGTATTCCGCTGTTTGTCCGCGGCTGGACAATACCGGGAATTCTTCGTCAGGGAACTCAACATTGGATTGCGACATTCTGTTCAGTTCCTTTTCCTTTCGTCAAGTATAAGGAATTTGTTGAGAAGCGGTAGAGGGGATGGTGTTTGGTTGAATAACTTTCGCCGCTGTGGGTGTTTTCGCCGTTGGCAGGTTTTAAGTGTTAATTAAAGCTGTGTTTATAGAATCTTTTCCGCTAACAATTCCTCTATACCATCAAAAAGGCCATAATAGGACTTCCGGAAACTAACTTCCTTTAGAAGGTAATGCCTGATCTGGCTACATTGAAGACAAAATTCAACATACTATATTTTCTTTCAAGAACTCACAGTCTTCGGCTTTTATCCAGATTCTTACCTTTGCTCTGCCTACTCCCCGCTTTTTTCGCGGTTGCTTAACAAACTCGATCTTCCATCCATCGTTTTAGTATTTGTTTCATAACATACAATTGATCAGACGGTTTTATATCCAGGCCTGACATTCCTCCTGAACGCCGGAATAGTGTATGTAAAATTGTCTTAACTTGCAGCCTTTAGACACACATGGAACAACCGTTAGAAGCTCACTTTGAGAACAGG
>DALYUO010000165.1:1203-4660 GCA_031981225.1 Pararcticibacter sp. | reverse complement strand
CTACTATTTCACCGTTGAGAACAAGGATACAGATACAATAATGATAACGATGTATAAGACTGCCTATATCTTTTTAAAGCAGGGCACGGAATGGAGAAACGCTATATGGAATAAATTGCAAATGAGCTCCGGATTGATAAAGGCAGTAATTGAGGCTATTGAAGCGACCGTTCCCGTTAAACCGGAGGGTGATTGAAAATCCGGCTCAGGTACTTTGTATTCGGGGCTAGAATGAAGTTTCGTTCATCCTCATTTTCTAGACGCATCAAATGAATATAGTGTGTCCAGCTAAGATTTTGCGAAATCACTGATTTCGCATTCTTATAAACTGTATAAAACTTGCGTATCAGCTCCAGATTCCTTTTAGAGAAGCCCTTCCCAAATTCAGATGTTAAATGCCTGGGCTTGCACAAGCAATTGTTTGATATTCTCAAAAAACGGAAGCTGTCTGCCGGAGGGGCTTCTATCCGACCTTCTTCCAGACTCTTCTTCTCTACATAGGCAAACGCGTTCTGTGTATCCCATTTCCATAGAGCTCTCAAGAGATCGCTACCTCTAAGGTTGCCTTTAAACTTGCTTTGTCCAGCCGTATTTTCTGACCATGCTGATATAAAACTCCGTTTCTGGTCGTCTTTGCATTTTTCCAGGATCACCAGGTTATGGCTCCAGCTTATTTCCCGCACCATTGATGCGAGTTTTTCATTTTGACGATGTATTCTCTGTCTTTAATTGGATAGCCAGATATTATTTTCTAGCTTTGATAGAAAGCGGAACAGTATGAGTACTTTAGAGCTACAGCGACTTTTGATACATCGTATTTCTGAAATCAACGATATGGCATTTCTGAACGCCATTAAAACCCTATTGGACGCAAAGGCAAATACCACTGTGTTTACGCTTACGCCAGAGCAGCAGGAAGAAATTTCGATTTCCCGCAGTGAAATAAAGCAGGGCTTGTTTATAACGCAGGCTGATTTAGATCTGGAAATGGACGCATGGCTAAAAAACGGATAAAAGCTTCACTAAAAGTCTCGCCCTTCTGTTAAAGCACCCTGATCTCGGCATTAAGACAAGCGAGGAAGCTGTACGGGGTTTGATTGTACTTGATTATATCCTTTTTTATGAAATAATCGGCAACGATATTGTTGTCCATACGGTGTGGGCTAGCAAACAGAATCCAGACGATCTTATCATTCAATAACACTTGTCGATCGAAGAGCCTGGCGAGAGTACCAAATAAATCATGTTACAGGTTCTGAAAATTTTGTCCAGGTAAGGTAAAAAGAAGAAGCCGCGTAGGGGCGGTTAATATTTTGCTTGGGATATTGATTATAACTTTTCTATTTCTTCAATAGACAGACCGGTCGCTTTAGAAATGTTATTTATCGGAACACCTAGCTTCACTAATTCACGAGCGATGTTGCATTTTTCTTCAAGCATTTTTGCCTGCTCTTCTTCCCGTACCTGCTTCTCTACACTTTTTTCTACATAAGCAAACGCATTTTGACTATCCCATTTTTTCGTATTGTCTGTTTCCATAGGCTCTCAAGAGATTTACAACCCCTGAATTTCTTCAGGAGATAATCCTGTAAATTTGCTAATCTGAGCGACCGACAAACCGTCAGCTTTCATTGCCCTGGCAATATTGCGCCTTTCTTCAAGCATTTTTGCTTGTTCTTCTTCCCGTACCCGCTTTTCTACATAAGCAAACGCATTTTGACTATCCCATTTTGCCTTTAAACTTGCTTCGTATGCCATACGTTCCTCCGTTGTTAATTTCGATACCTCTGCTATACTGAAGATTTTCTGAAAAACCCGCTTATCTAAAAATGTCGGCAACCTGTCCATTTTGTGCATATGCTTGAGCAGGTACATCCATTTGTCGCGGTAGCTTTCCAGCTGATGCTCTTCCTTTACAAAGTTACTCAATTCCAGAAATTTAAAACCCAGTTTGTTGTAAAATTGTTTACCTGTGATTTTATCCGCAAGGGCAATATCGTAAAAATACTGTTCTTTTTCGTTATCATCCATCCTGAACTCAAGAACGCCGATAAGGTAAACGGCAGGCAGTTCGTACTGGTTAGATTCTCCTCCTTTTGACAGGAGTCGATGAATGAGCCTCGACGTGTAATAAAGCGCCCTGTCCCTGAAAAATTCCTGTCTGACACGTTGCATCTCGATGATGAAGTGCTCATTGTTACGGCCCCGGCAGTTAAGGTCAAACATAACCCGTTTGTCAGCCGGGACGTCACCGTCGTGCTCCGTCGGTGTATATTCCAGATCTTCTATGTACCTCTCTCCATCAAATAGGTCGTTGAGAAATTCTATCAGAATCTCTTTTCGGGGTTCTGATGCGAAGTAGAAGCGGAAGCCGTAGTCAGTAAGTGGGTCGATGAATTTGGTGGTTATAGGCTGGTCAGAATGGTTCATACCCAAAGTTACAATTTCCTGTTTTTGAAGAAAATAAATAACGACTTTTTTCAAAAATGACTTTTCGAAAAAATGCACAGATATGAAATTCCAGAGATCGTTTTTCCTTCTCAATCACCCCACGGCCAACTTCCCACTTTCTTTCCATAAATATGCGGGCATAGGCTCAGATAGCTGCCATTCTATGTTCATCGGCCTGGCTCCGGCATAGCTTTTAAAATTTGCCTCACCCAGGAAAACGTATGACATGGTAAAGCCGTATTCGTCGTCATTCTGCTCTCTGACAAAGAGTAATATTTTCCTGCCGCTGGCCCGTTGATTGATATAGGCCTTCCCTGAAGGATTTTCTGCTGATGCCCGGTTCTGGCTCTGCCAGTGAAACAGGCTTTCGTTAATGGCATAGTCTTCGTACAGCGTAGTGGGAGAGTACTCTTTTTCTGTCTTCTTGAGGGTAACGAAGAGGGCTTCTGCGTTTACTTGTTTGTTATAGGCTACTCCTTCCCTGTTTGAGCTTGCCTTTTCAAACTGATGGAGCCCTAATGCTGCGAGAATTTGATCTCTGTTATACCTGCTGTGTACCTTTAACGGGAAGGGGAATCCAGGATTAATGTCCTTTTCAATAAAATCGACTCTCGAAATCAGAAGGTCGATCACCTCCTGCAGTTCTTCGAGCATTACCGGATTGTTTCTCAATTGCTGCATACTCTCCTGTAACGACTGAAAGCCCAGGGCCTCTCCCGCTTTTTGCCAAACGTCGTAATGGAACATCAAGAGCATGAGTTCTTCTGCCTGGCTTCTTATCCCGTAATTAAAGTTACTGGTGATGAGATTTTTTATAAACGTGAGATAGCTTATAGAATTGCATTGCAGGAGCCTTCGGCTGATGCAGGATGTAATGGCTTTTTCGTTGGGTTCGGTAAAGCCATCGATCACACCTGCGTCTGCGCATAGCTTTTTCCAGCTTCCTCTTTTATAAAGCAGGGGAAGTTCTATATGGTTGATTTCAAGGAAATTCTTCAAATTTAAG
>DALYUO010000165.1:0-1193 GCA_031981225.1 Pararcticibacter sp. | reverse complement strand
AAGGGCAGTGTGCTTTGGTATCGGAAGTTCTGGATCTTTTTGATTAACTGACTCCGGTTAAACCCTATGGCGGCCTTGATATTACTGAGAATAATCTCTTTGGCCCGCTTTTCAAGAATAATAGAACAGCCTAAGGGCAAATGCGGGAAGTCGTCGGACACTTCTTTTAGGATGGAGGTATGAGTCTTCCCTACCAGCGCACGGAATTTTTGTTCAAAATCGTATTCTGGCCTGGCATTGCCTACAAAGTCGAGTACGGTAAGGCATTCCTTCCCTTCGGAAAGCCGTAGTCCTCTTCCTAATTGCTGCAGGAAGATGGTTAAACTTTCGGTAGGCCGCAGGAACAGTACGGTATCGATCTCGGGAATGTCTACTCCTTCGTTAAAGATATCGACTACAAAAAGATAGTTGATTTCTTTGTTCTGCAGTTTCCGGCGTACTTCATCGCGATTGGAGTTTCCGTTATTGCTGACGAGGTAATTGGCTTTTAATCCCCGGATGATGAACTTCTCTGCCATAAAACGGGCATGATCCTGGCTTACGCAAAAACCCAAAGCCCGTACATCTGAAATATCGCTGAGGTATTTATCGCAGTTTTGAACGATCTCGTTTACGCGCCGGTCGTCTTCGGTATAGAGACGGGTGAGCTCATTGACTTCGTATTTTCCCTGGCGCCAGTTGACATGCGAAAGGTCGATGGTATCGCTCACCGCAAAGTATTGAAAGGGCGACAGTAGCTTCCTGTTTAGTGCTTCGGGCAGGCGGATTTCGGCGGCAATAGTATGGTCGAAATCTTTGAGAATATCTTCTCCGTCCATCCGCTCGGGCGTGGCGGTGAGCCCTAAGAGGATTTTGGGTTCGAACTTTTGAAGTACGGGCCGGTAACTGCTGGCTGCAATATGGTGTACTTCGTCGATAATGATGTAATCGTAAAAACGGGTATCGAGGGGCAGGCTGTCAATACGATTGCTGAGGGTTTGCACGGAGGCGAACAGATATTCGTAATTATCGGGCTCTTGTCCGTCGCCCCAGAATTCTCCGAAGTTGGCGTCGCGCAGCACATGCCTGAACGTTTCGCGGGCCTGATCGAGAATTTCCTTGCGGTGGGCTACAAAAAGCAGCCGGGCACGCAGGTTTTGCTCTTTGAACCGTTTGTAGTCGAAGGCGGAAATGACGGTTTTACCAGTTCCGGT
>DALYUO010000164.1:0-11141 GCA_031981225.1 Pararcticibacter sp. | reverse complement strand
GACGATGCAGAAGCACCGTCTTTAAATAAGTTTTCGCTTGACGACCTTCCGATCCTCACTATGTCGTCTACATCGAATATGGACGATGCTGCGTTTTTCGACTTGATGGATAACCGGATTGTCCCGAGTATTTCGAGGGTTAACGGGGTGGCCCAAGTAAATATTATTGGCGGACGCGAGCGTGAAATTCAGGTCAATATTGACGAAAATAAGCTGCAGGGCTATGGGCTTTCACTCATCACCGTTCAGCAAGCCATTCAAAGCTCTAATCTCGACTTTCCGACAGGAAGTATCAGGACCGAAAACCGCGACATTCTTATAAGGCTGGCAGGAAAATACGCAAGTGTCGAAGAGCTGCGAAACCTTGTTGTTTCGGATAAGAACAACATTCAGGTTCGTCTGGGCGATATTGCGGATGTTCAGGATAGCCAAAAAGACGTAGAAAAGATTGCCAGAGTTGACCGTAAAGCCGCTCTTGCGCTTCAAGTTTTAAAACAAACAGATGCGAATGCAGTAGAAGTGAGTGAAGGAGTACGGAACATCATCACCAGTCTGAAAGGTGATTATAAGAATATCGACCTTAATATAACCATAGCTTCCGACAGTTCCATCTATACTCTGGAATCGGCCGATGCGGTTATTCATGACTTGATATTGGCTGTTATTCTGGTAGCGATTGTAATGCTTTTCTTCCTGCATAGCATGCGTAATGCGGCCATTGTGATGGTATCAATACCAGCTTCGCTGATTGCGACTTTTATAGGAATAAAACTTTTCGGGTTTACACTTAACCTGATGTCGTTACTGGGTCTCTCCCTTGTAGTAGGTATCCTTGTCGACGATGCAATCGTGGTACTCGAAAATATTTACCGGCATATGGAGATGGGCAAGAACCGTGTCCGCGCAGCATACGAAGCAACGAAAGAAATAGGATTTACCGTTACCTCTATTACGCTGGTAATTGTGGTTGTGTTTTTCCCTATCGCTATCAGCACAGGGCTCGTTTCGGATATATTGCGGGAGTTTTGTGTGGTAGTTATCATTGCGACATTACTTAGTTTGCTTGCCTCGTTTACCATCGTACCTTTACTTTCTTCCAGATTCGGCAAACTTGAACACATTGAAGGGAAAAATTTCTTTGGAAAAATTATCCTTTCATTTGAAAGACGCCTAGACAGCTTCACGGCCTGGATCACCAGTCTGCTTAAGTGGTCTTTAGGGCACAAGTGGATAGTCCTCGGAGGAACGGTTGTTCTGCTCTTCGCCTCTGTAGCACTCATCGGTGCCGGATTTATCGGGACGGAGTTTTTCCCGAAAAGTGACCGCGGGGAGTTCATCGTACAAATTGAAATGCCAAAGGATGCGTCAATTGAACAAACCAATCTGGCGACGAGCAAAGCTGAAGCCATTTTAAGCCGCAAGCCTGAAGTTACCAGACTGATCACCACGGTTGGACAGACCAGTGATGGAATGGGGGCATCGCAGGCAACAGCATATAAGTCGGAGATAAATGTGCAACTTGTCGATCGTAAAGAGAGAGCTGACCCTTCCGATGTTTATGCTGCGCGGATAAAAAAAGAGCTTGCCCCCATGTTAGTCGGAACAAAAGTTAAAACCACACCGGTGAGCATACTCGGTAGTGCAGAGCGGGCGCCTGTGGAAGTGGTAGTGAGAGGCAGCGAACTTGATAGTGTAATGAAGTTTGCCAATGTGGTAAAATCAAAGCTCGAAAAGATTGATGGAGCCACCGAAGTTAAGCTCTCCGTCGAAAGCGGAAATCCTGAAATCAGGGTACAGGTAGACAGAGATAAGATGTCAGCGCTCGGCTTAAGTCTTCAGACCGTTGGTGCTACCATGCAAACTGCATTTAGTGGAAATACCGACAGTAAGTTCAGGCAGGGAGAGTACGAATATGACATCAACATCCGGCTGGACAATTTCAATAGGAAGAGTATGGACGATGTTAAGAACCTCACGTTTATAAACAAAGACGAACAACAGATCCACCTTGAGCAATTTGCCACAGTTACAGAAAGCTCGGGGCCGAGTCAGCTTGAACGCCAGGATAAAAGCACCAAGGTATCGGTGCAGTCACAAGTGGTAGGGCGCCCATCGGGAACGATTTTCTCTGAACTTGAAGCCCAGATTAAAGACCTGCCCAGGCCCTCAGGAGTTAGCTTTATCTTTGGTGGTGATATGGAAAACCAGTCGGAAGGCTTTGGAACATTAGGCGTAGCCCTGCTGATGTCGATCATTTTGGTTTACCTCATCATGGTGGCCCTATATGACAATTATGTATACCCATTTGTTGTGATGTTTTCTATCCCCCTTTCGGTCATAGGAGCTTTGCTCGCCCTGGCACTTACAAACAACTCTCTGAATATCTTCACCATTCTTGGCTTGATCATGTTAATTGGACTAGTGGCGAAAAACGCTATTATCCTCGTCGACTTTACTAATCAGCAAAAAGCGGAAGGGAAGAGTACAAGGGAAGCACTAATTATGGCGAACCATGCCCGGCTCCGCCCTATTCTCATGACAACCATCGCGATGGTCATCGGTATGCTCCCTATCACAATTGCAAAAGGCGCAGGAGCAGAATGGAAAAATGGTTTAGCCTGGGTAATTATGGGGGGACTTACCAGTTCCTTATTCCTCACACTCATTATCGTTCCGGTAATTTATGAATCCTTTGATAAGATTCTGACTTACTTCGGATTCAATAAACACGACGATGATATTGAGATCCTGATGACAGAACCCTATACCGGCGAAATAGATGATGATGAGTACGAGATGATGCAGTATAACAAATAGGAATGAATTGCTTCGTTTATAAAAGAGGGGCTTAGGGCCCCTTTTTTATTTCGGTGAGATAAGGTATATTCGCTAAAATGACCGGTATGCTTAGTCTTTTTTTAATTAACTTCATCTGTCTATTCAGCAGCTGTATGACATCAGATCAATCCATAACGGATGTAAAGCCCAAAGCGGCAACAATTCTTGTTTTTCACAAAACGGGAGGCTATTATCATAAGTCTATTCCTGCAGGAATCGTTGCTATACAAACCCTCGGAAAGAACAACAGCTTCAAAGTTGATACTACTACTGATGCTTCGCATTTTACCGAAGGAAACCTAAAGAAATATGCCGCTGTAATTTTCCTTAACACTACGCACGAAGTTCTGAATCCGGAGCAACAGAGGGCATTTGAAAGCTATATCAGGTCTGGGAAGGGCTTTGTGGGGGTTCATGCGGCTACTGATACAGAATATGAATGGCCGTGGTATGGAAAACTAGTTGGTGCTTATTTTACAAACCATCCGAAAGTACAGAAAGCCCTTATCAAAGTAACCGACAAGAAACATCCTTCTACTAAATCGTTGCCAGATGTTTGGGAGCATACCGATGAGTGGTATAATTTTAAAGACATTAATCCCGATATCAAAGTGCTTGCCTGGCTTGATGAGAAAAGTTACGAAGGAGGAACGAACGGTAACGAACATCCAATCGCCTGGTATCATGAATACGATGGAGGACGCGCATTTTATACGGGGCTCGGCCATACAGAAGAAAGCTACAGTGACCCGCTATTCCTAAAACACCTGCTTGGCGGGATTCAATATACAATAGGTAAATAGAAAAGGGCCGAAATACCTGGATATTTCAGCCCTTATATGACCAACTTTTCACCTTTCAACTCATATATGGATAGCTCTGTTATCAGAAGCAGCTAAGGCCGCTTCTTTAAATGCTTCCGTATAGGTTGGGTGTGCATGACTGATACGTCCGATATCTTCAGCAGAAGCGCGGAATTCCATGGCCACTACCGCTTCCGCAACCATGTCGGCAGCGCGCGGACCAATCATGTGAACTCCAAGGATCTCATCTGTCTCGGCGTCAGAAAGCACTTTTACTAAGCCATCTGTATCCATGCTTGCACGGGCCCTGCCACTTGCTTTAAAAGGAAAGGAACCCGTCTTGTATTTCGTGCCCTGTTGTTTCAGTTGTTCTTCAGTAAATCCCACGCTTGCCACTTCGGGCCATGTATACACAACTCCGGGTATCAAATTATAGTTTATATGCGGTTTCTGTCCGGCAATCGTTTCCGCAACAAACACGCCTTCTTCTTCCGCTTTGTGGGCAAGCATGGCGCCCTTTATCACATCGCCGATGGCATAAACTCCCTTTACAGAAGTTTCCAAATGATCATCCACAGGTATTTTTCTGCCCCGCTCTTCAGGCGTGATTCCAATATTTTCTAATCCCAGATTCTCTGTATAAGCGGTACGCCCGACAGCCACGATACAATAATCGCCCTTCAGGGTTATATTCTCCCCTTTCGGACTCTCAGCAGTGACACTCACCTTCTTTCCTTTGACCGACGCTCCCGTAACTTTGTGGCTCAAAAGGAATTCAAATCCCAGCTTAGTAAGAGATTTCTGCAATTCTTTACCCATGGTTTTGTCCATGGTAGCAATAATAGAATCGAGAAACTCAACTACCGTTACCTTAGCTCCAAGTCGTGCATAAACAGAACCAAGTTCAAGTCCGATCACCCCTCCACCAATCACAATAAGATGCTTAGGCACTTCTGAAAGGTTCAATGCTTCTGTAGAAGTAATGATCCTTTTCTTATCAACAGGAAGAAAAGGTAAGGCCGTAGGTTTTGAGCCCGTAGCTATGATTACTTTTTCAGATGTAATCGTTTCCTCCGAGCCATCCTGCTTACTGACCTTTATGGTGTTTTTATCTTTAAAAGAAGCAACTCCCGTATAAGGAGTAATTTTATTCTTCTTAATGAGATAAGAAATACCGGATGTATTTTCCTGAACCACCTGATTTTTACGGGAGATCATCTGCGGAAGATCAACTTTCAGATCTTTTACTAAAATACCATGTGTTTTAAAGGAGTGAGCGGCATTATAATAATGCTCAGAAGAATCGAGAAGAGCTTTGGATGGTATACACCCCACATTCAGGCAAGTGCCGCCAAACGTGTTATACTTTTCAATTATGGCAGTTTTAAGTCCTAACTGGGCGCATCGGATGGCCGCAACATATCCGCCGGGCCCGCTACCTATTACTGTTACATCGTATTGCATAATGATATCTGTTTATTCAAAGTTAAGCCAATCTGTATAAAGATAAAGTCATTAAATCTCCGGATGACGTTTAAATTCACTGGAACGATCAAAAAGGTATCGGTAAGTGTGGTGTGTTTTATAAATTCTGGCGCCAATTTGCTCTGCTATGTGCATCATCCTGGGATTGAAATCGCCGATCCAGTTCATCTGGACATTCTCATATGCCTTATTCTTCAACAGGGAGTTTGCTGCGGCGACGATCATTGCTATTTCAACACCTTTCTTTTGCTGCTCCGGTACTATGCCAAAAACGAGGCCGTACATTGTCCGGCATTTCCCTGTCCACTTGTTAAAAAGCAATCTTAATTTTGCCGCCAGATTCAATTGACCTTTAGCATATTTAACAAAGAGCTCGTTCAACTCCGGAATACTGAGAAAGAAGCCGACGGGTTCATTCTTATAATAAGCAAACCAGGCGATCCGCTCGTCGATGACCGGCGTTAGAGAGCTGATCATTTTCCTGGCCGCCTCGAAGCTCATTTCCCCAACGCCTTCATGGTTCACCCAGGCCTTGTTATAAACTGAACGAAAATCATGAATGTATGATTCAAGATGTTTCTTTTTAATGTTTCTGAAGGAGTAGTCAGGATTACGAAATATTCTTGCTGCAACATCATAGTACACCTTTTTCAAAGGTTCTCCCACGCTGCGGAGATAAGTATACTGCTTAAAAAAAACTTCAAACCCGTATTCTTCAAAAAAATCCCGATACCAGTGAGGGTTGTAATTGCAACAATAACAAGGGGGACTGAAGCCGTCAACAAGTAAACCCCACCAGCGTTCGCGGCTTCCGAGATTAACCGGACCGTCCATCGCTTCCATATTCTGCTGCTTCAGCCAGTCGCGGGCTGCATCAAAAAGCATGAAGGCAGCCTTCTTGTCGTTAATACATTCAAAAAAGCCTATACCGCCCGTGGGCTGTTCGAAGGTGTGCGCTGAAAAAGGATTTATAAACGCAGCGATCCTTCCTATCACTTTATTCTTCTCATCGGTTAAAATCCATCGTATGCACTTCCCTTCCTCATAATACTTGTTATTGACTTTAGTAAATATGTTCTCAACATCCTCATCCAATGGTCTTATATAATTGCGATCATCTTTATATAGATCTACGGGGACTTGCAGAAACTGCCGGATCAAAAAAGGATTATTTACTTCTGTTAAATTCATTAAAAATTGGAAGGAAATTATTAAAACGGCGTCAAAGCTATAACTGTTTTCCTAAATTAGCAGCATTACATTGTTTTATTCATGAAAAGATACATTATCCTGTTTTTTTTAACATTTTCTTTACAATTACAAGCTCAAACCACCGATTCTGCGTATATACGTGATCACTACAGCAAGATCGAAAAGTATATTACCATGCGCGACGGTGTAAAGTTGTTTACTTCTATCTACGTTCCGAAAGACCGGACAAAGAAGTATCCGATACTTTTAAACCGCACTCCTTACACCGTAGCACCTTACGGCAATAATGAGTACAAAAAAAGCCTTGGCCCCTCAATGCTTTTTGCACGTGAAGGGTACATCTTCGTTTATCAGGATGTTCGGGGAAAATGGATGAGCGAAGGTACATATGAAGATATCCGGCCTCATTTGGCTTCAAAGAAAACAAAAAAAGACATTGATGAAAGTACTGATACATACGACACGATCGACTGGCTGATAAAGAACATACAGGAGAACAATGGCAAGGCCGGAATTTATGGTATTTCTTATCCAGGGTTCTACTCTACGGCTTCTCTTCCGGATGCGCATCGGTAACCAACTGGTTTATTGGAGATGATTTTCACCATAACGGAGCGCTCTTTCTGGCCGACGCATTTTCATTCTACTCGACCTTCGGGGTACCCAGGCCAAAGCCTATCACCCCTGATAAGGGACCAAAAAGCTTTTCGTATAATACTCACGACAATTATAAGTTCTTCATGGACCTTGGGCCCGTTAAAAATGTAAGTAAGAAGTATTTCGGCGACTCCATTAAATTCTGGAATGACGTTGTTACTCACGGAACCTATGATGAGTTTTGGAAAGCCCGGCTTATAACCCCTCACCTAAAAAACATTAAGCCTGCCACACTTGTAGTGGGGGGACTTTTTGATGCGGAGGATTGTTATGGGGCATTTGCCACCTATGAGGCTATCGAAAAGCAAAACACTAAAAATAAAAACACCCTTGTTATGGGACCCTGGTTTCATGGGGGATGGTCGAGATCGACAGGCGAGAGCTTTGGAGATATAAAATTTGATCAGGCAACAAGCACATGGTACCAGGAAAATGTCGAATTTCCTTTCTTTCAGCACCATCTCAAAGACAAGCCTGCTCCTGATCTTCCCGAAGCTTTAATATTTGAAACAGGATCAAATAAGTGGAAAAAATATGCAGCCTGGCCACCAGCCGAAGCAACACAGGAAAAACTATACTTTCAACCGGATAGCAAGCTAGCGTTTAATAAGCCAGATAAAGATAATAGCTATGATGAATATGTAAGTGATCCCTCGCGCCCTGTACCATATGCTGACGGCGTTCATTTGCAGCGGACCAGAGAGTATATGATCGATGACCAGCGCTTCGCATCAAGACGGCCTGATGTTATGGTATATCAAACCGAGCCTCTTACAGCCGACCTCACGATTGCAGGCCCCGTAATAGCCGACCTGATGGTTTCAACTACAGGAACAGATGCTGATTATGTTGTTAAGCTGATTGATGTTTTCCCCGACGACTATCCGAATAACACTCCCAACCCACGAAGCATTCAAATGGGTGGCTATCAGATGCTGGTGCGTGGTGAAGTAATGCGCGGAAAGTTCAGGAACAGCTATGAGAAGCCCGAACCTTTTATCCCCGGAAAAACAACTGAAGTGAAGTATACTCTGCCAGATGTATCACATACGTTTAAAGCCGGGCACCGTATAATGGTCCAGGTTCAGAATTCATGGTTCCCCTTAGTAGACAGGAATCCGCAGAAGTTTGTTGATATTTACAATGCCGATGAAAAAGACTTTCAGAAAGCGACGCACCGTATTTATCATGACGCATCGAACGCTTCGCATATCATCCTGCCCGTTGTAAAATAGCAGTGATGATGAAACCGCAGCTTCGTTCCTTTTTACCACTGCTGGCGTTTCTGGCATATGGACCTCTCGTCCACAGCCAGTTACTTAACCGGACTGAATTGTTTACCAGGGCTGACACTCTCAGAGGAATGCTTTCTCCCTTAAGAACCTGTTATGATATCTCTTACTACCATCTTGACCTGAAGGTAGATCCGGGAAAAAAATATATTGCAGGATCCAATAAGTTCAGGTTTACTGCCACCACTGATTTCCGAAGATTGCAGTTTGACCTGTTCAATAATCTCAATATAGAAAAGATCCTTTTTAAAGGAAAGGAGCTCGAGTATACCAGAGAATACAATGCCGTTTTTGTTGATTTCGGAGATATCATTAAGAAAGGTTCTTCAGAAGAATTTACAGTATACTATTCCGGAAAACCGGTAGTTGCTAAAAATCCGCCATGGGATGGCGGCTTCATATTTACAAAAACAAGTAAGGGAAAACCATGGATTGCGGTGAGTTGCCAGGGTCTTGGAGCGAGCAGCTGGTGGCCGAATAAGGACCACCAGTCGGATGAAGTGGATAGTATGATGATAAGCATATCGACACCGTCAGGCCTGGCCAACATCAGTAACGGCCGGTTACGCTCTACTGAAACACTAGATGACGGATATGTGAGATATAACTGGTTCGTTTCTAACCCTATCAACAACTACAACGTAACACTGAATATTTCGGATTTCAGTCATTTTTCTGACGAGTATGCAGGAGAATCCGGCAAACTAACGCTGGATTACTATGTCCTCCCGCAAAACTCTAAGAAAGCGAAGCCCCACTTTGAGAGTGACGTAAAACCTATGCTTCAATGCTTCGAACATTGGTTTGGTGCGTATCCTTTCTACAGCGACGGATATAAACTTGTAGAGACGCCCTACCTCGGCATGGAACACCAAAGCGCAGTGGCTTACGGTAACCATTATCAAAAAGGTTATTTGGGTAAAGATCTTTCAGAAACTGGATTGGGATTAAAGTGGGATTATATCATTATTCATGAATCTGGGCATGAATGGTTTGGCAATAACATCACATCTAAGGATATCGCCGACATGTGGATCCATGAAGCGTTTACTACATACTCAGAAGGATTATTTGTTGAATGCAGAGAGGGCAAGGAAGCTGGAGCAAAATACATCAGAGGGCAACGGGGAGCAGTCCTGAATGACATCCCCCTGATAGGTCCGTATGATGTTAATAAAGAAGGGTCAGGGGATATGTATTTCAAAGGCAGCAATATGCTTCATACCCTGCGTTCGGTAGTCAACGACGATAAAAAATGGCGGCTGATATTGCGGGGCCTAAATAAAACATTCGGACTAAAGACGGTTACAACTGCAGATATCGTCACTTATGTAAGCAAAGAAGCTGGAAGGGACCTGACGCCCGTTTTTGATCAGTATCTTCGCTTTACCAGCATCCCAACTCTGGAAATTAAAAAAGCCAGAGGAGGCAAAAATGCTTTGATCTACCGCTGGAAAGCAACAGCCACTGGATTTAATATGCCGGTAAAGGTGCGCTTTGCCGACAATAGCAAGGATAAAAATAACTGGTTTTTCATCGAGCCATCAGGCGACTGGAAAAGCATTGATTTACCCTTATCTGCTCATGGCATAGAAGCTGATACCGATAATTTTTATATAAATACCAATTTACTTTAAAATATCTGTAACGTTAGGCGCCCAGGCGGCGTCTTATTGATACGGAAAGAGAGGAATCCTTCACGGATATTAATCATCATCCCCTGGAAACGCTACTACCGCAGAAAATAGTTTGAAATGAAAAAGATATTTGCATCATTCGGCTGGATATTGTTATTGCTGCCCTTTTTAAGCTTTGCTGGTACAAGGACTATATTTAGCTCGGCTAACCACCCTTTAATTGATACTGAAAACAGACAGGTTTCAGGCTTTCATTCAATTAGTTCCGGAGGTTCTTTCGATGTTTTTGTTAAACTCGGCAATACTGAAAGCCTTCGCTTAGAGGGCGATGACGATCTGTTTAGCAAGATTGAAACAAAGGTGGAGAACGGCGACTTAAAAATACGCTATAAGACTGGTGTACGCATTAATGGATGGAACAAAAAAGTGTCTGTTTATATTACGGCCCGCTCATTGCGTAGCCTTAGCGTCAGCGGATCAGGCGATATGGAAGTAACCGGAACAATAAAGGGGGATAAGCTGGACACCCGGGTAAGCGGATCAGGAAGCATTACTCTTGCAGCTTCAGTTAATGCATTTACTTCCGCTGTAAGCGGATCGGGTGAAATAGAAGCTAAAGGCTCCGCGAAGACTGCCAGTATTCAAATCAGTGGTTCCGGTGAGTTTGAGGGAAAAGAATTGCGAACTGATAAGGCAGATGTTAAAGTGAGCGGATCAGGCAGTGTAACCATCCATGCCAATACATTGCTGAATGCAGTTGTAAGCGGATCGGGCGACATCTATTATTCTGGCAATCCCCGCGTAAATCAAACAAAAAGCGGTTCGGGAAAAGTATCAAGAATCTAAGCACAGCAGCTACATACACTTATATATTTGAAACCTCGGGCGGTGCGGTCCGGGGTTTTTTTATGAGGAAAAGCGGGCACTAAACACTATTTCTTCAACGGAATATATGCAATTGACAATCAGACTTATTCAGCAAGAGCAACCCGTCTACACCGACTTTCAAAACCTTGTATAAACAGCTAGCTGAACAACATGATTTGCAGTGTTTACACTGACTCCTCTGACATACTGATTGAGATACCCTGCTTCAAGATCCGCTTTAGGACTTAAGCGGAAACCCGCCGCAACATAAGCCCTGTTTTGATCAAATACCTTGTTATTCAGATCATCTTTGTTTTGCAGATTTAAAAACACTTCATTCTGTAAAGCTG
>DALYUO010000163.1:7509-11187 GCA_031981225.1 Pararcticibacter sp. | reverse complement strand
TAAGAAAGGAACGACAGTCTATTTCCTGCATCGGCGTGACTTCAGAGGGTTATGCCACGCTTATGATGATTTTTTCCATCATTTTACAAGCGACTTCGGACGCCGGATGCTTAACGAGGAGTTTGCTCATTTCGCTAAGAAACCCACATCCTTCGAAGAGAGTTTTATTGCTTCGGAACAACTGTATTCGCGCAAGATAGAGAGTATTGAGTCCAGGGAAATTATATATTGTAAAGTCTCTACACCGGTTTATGAAGCAGCGCGTATTATGAGCGCCGGTAAAATAAGCTGTCTCATAGTGAAGGACGAACAGGATAAGGTAGTTGGATTTGTTACCGATATCACATTAAGGGATAAGGTGCTTGCTACCAGAGGTGATTCTTCAGATCCTGTAGAACGGATAATGGACAATCCCGTAGTCACAATAGATATTCATTCGTACGTTTATGAAGCCCTTCTGATGATGTTCAGCTCAAAAACGCGATATATACTCACCGAAGACAACGGAGTGTTAAAGGGTATCATAAGTAGGAATAAACTTTTAAGTGAGCAGGCGCAATCTCCACTGGTATACATTCAGTCAGTTAAATTAGCGCTTTCTGTAGACGAATTGAAGAGCAAGTGGGAGCAGGTGCCTCAAATGATCACCCAGCTGATCGGCCGCGGAGTAAATGCTGAAATTGTGAACCAGATCATCACTACAGTGGCCGATACGATAGCTCAGAAGGTGATTGAAGGGGTTATTACCGACATGGGAACGCCGCCTGCGAAGTTTGTTTACATGGTGTTAGGGAGTGAAGGCCGCAAAGAACAAACCTTAAAGACGGATCAGGATAACGCTATTATCTACGAGGATAAGGCGAACGAGCATAGGGAAGAAGTGCGGGAGTACTTTCTGAAATTTGCCGATACAGTTTCCGAAAAGCTAAATTACATCGGTTTTAGTTTCTGCACCGGGGGCTTTATGGCCAAGAATCCAAACTGGACTCATTCTCTTTCCCATTGGAAACGCAACTATGAAAGCTGGATGCTTGAATCTCTGCCCGAAACAGTTATCAAGTTCTCCACCTTTTTCGATTGCCGTTATATTTATGGTGAAATGCAGATCATGGAAGAACTATGGGCTTTCCTTGACGAAAAACTGCAGCAGCCTATGGAGAAGCTCTTTTTTCATATGGCAAACAACGCCCTGCAATACCAGCCGCCCCTCACTTCATTCTTTAAAAATATCCGGACAATTACCGTAGGCAGCCAGGAGGTTTTCGATATAAAGAAGGCTATGACCCCCATTGTCGATCTGGTTCGCGTATACGCACTTAAGAACAGAATTTTTAAAGCGAATACAGGAGAGCGCCTGAAGGCCCTGAAGGAGAAGGGTGTTTTTTCGGAAACAGCATATCATGAACTTAATCAGTCATATTATTATCTTATGGCTATGCGCCTGCGAAAACAAGCGAGTCAGATTATCCATGATAAAGCAGAACCTGATAATTATATTGACCCTACGAGTCTCACGAAGATTGAACAGGTTACGTTAAAAGAGATTTTCAAAACAATAGAGGACTTTCAGTCGCGTATTAAAATGGAATATACTAACAGTCTTTTTGGATGATTACCCAATGACGACAGTGTTTATGATTAACATCATTTTCACTACTGATAATAGTCATACAAAGATGCAAATAAGTACCATACCTTTATTTCATTAAACGCCTTTGAGCTTAAAAAAGGAGGTTATTAATGAAGATGAACAAATAGAAGAATCTTACCTAAATTAATGATTAAGGAAAAGAATCCCGGTCGCTCAACGATCGGGATTCTTGTTTTATCACTATTTGGTCCGATTAATTCATTACAGGAAGGAACGCATATTTTTTACCGTATTCCATCATCTGATCATAAAAAGAAACAGGATAAGTTACTTTTACATCAGTGATTTCTGAGCCCTTCATTACCGGAACGAGTTTAGGCTGTATAAAGCCTTTATAAGCTTTAACGTCGAGCTTAGCATAACGCTCAGAAACTTCTTTAAGCAATTGCTGGTCAACCTTCACACCGTAGGTTTCTATCAGGTTTTTTCCGCCTTCATAATCGCCTTCCGATTTTACGCGTTGAATTTCCCTCAATAGCTGTCCAAATAATTCGCGGAGCTTATTATAATCATTTACCCTGGTATACGTTTTTCCGTCAACCTTGACCATCTCTATCACATTATCTTTTTTCCCTTTTTCATATACCCACATCGCATTTAGCTGCCGGTTACGCATATGGGCCTCTTCGAGATTGCTGCCCGGTTTAATACGCGTAAGCTGAGTGATCAAACCATTCATAATGTAACTATCGTATTCAGCTTTCCCAACTTCCAGGTTTGGCATAACACCAATTTCAACCAACTTAGGATCAAGTATGAAGTAGAGAGCCACGAGGTCTGCACGTGCTTCTTCCAATGCCGACGCATAGTTTTTCAGAGTTTTGTCGGTAGTTTCCACACCAGGGTTTATCTGGCCTGACGCATGGCCTATGCATTCATGCATATCGGTATGAAGGTCTGATGAGAGCGATCCATAAGTACGGATACGGGCTTTTACATCATCGCCGTATGCAAATTCATCTAAAACGCCCCCTTTGCTGCTCACTATATTATAGGAATGAACAATATTACTTAATGAAACCGACTTTGAGCCGTGTTCCTTCCTGATCCAGTCGGCATTAGGAAGATTGATACCGATGGGAGTAGAGGGGGCGGCATCGCCGGCTTCAGAAATAACAGTGATCGCTTTTGCGGTGATACCTTTTACCTCTTTCTTCTTGTGTTCGGGAAGCAGGGGTGAGTTGTCTTCAAACCATTGTGCACGGCTTGCAATAGCCTGTATCCTTTTGGTGGATTCGAGGTCTTTCAACGACACGACGCTTTCAAAACTTCCTCTTTTTCCGATAGCATCATTATATACTTCGATAAAACCATTAGTGGCATCAATCAACGAAGCAGTATCGGCTACCCATGCAACGCTGTAGTCGTCAAAATCCTTCAGATCGCCCGAACGATAATATTTGACAAGTTTTTGTAGCGCTTCTTTTTGCTGAGCGTTCTCAGCAACCGTTACGGCCTTTTCAAGCCAGTATACTATCTTTTCGAGGGCTGCTCCATACATACCGCCAACCTTCCAGGTCTTTTCAACAATCTTCCCGTTTTCCTTTACGAGCTTAGAATTAAGTCCCCAGGAAGGTGCATTTCCGTTGGTATTGAATTTTGCGTAAAAATCTTCAACTTCTTTCTGGGTAACACCCTCGTAAAAGTTATTAGAGGAAGCTACTATATTGTCTGTGTCGGGAGAAAGGTCCACCATTTTTGGCTGGAAAGAAGGATCGAAGATTACAGGTTTGACCCTCGCAAGAAACGCATCTGCCGACTCGCCTTTATTAACGGGGAAACCCTTTAAATCCGAATTTTTCACCAGCTTAGTGAAATAAGCAAAAGAATGCTCGGGAATTAACTTTTCGTTGCCATAATGGTGGTGGTTGCCATTGCTGAACCAGAAGCGTCCGCAATAATCCTTAAATTTAACCCATTCGGCAGCTTTCCGGTCGCCTTTATAGGTTGCATAGATATTTTCAATCGTTTTGCGGATCAGAAGGTTGTATTTTCCCCTCTGGTCGTATATAATATCTCTTCCCGAC
>DALYUO010000163.1:1256-7499 GCA_031981225.1 Pararcticibacter sp. | reverse complement strand
AAACGATTCAGCGGTTACGTCAAAACCCTTCTCAGGTTTCTGTTGTGCAATAGAATTTTGTCCGGTTATGCTAGCCCCTAAGTATGTTAGGGCTGATACGGCAAGCAAAGAATAATATTTCATATAAACCTATACTATTAAAACAGCTAAGGTACTGAAAAAAAATTCATTGCTATCGGTCGCTTAGCAAAAGCAACAAGCTATTTATCACCTTGGTCTACGTCCTGAACAGGGGGACTGCCCACCTCTCCCGGGGCGCTGTTCCCGTTACCTTCCGGCTTTAACTTATTGAGTTGATCTTCCTCACGAGCTCCTCTTCTGATATCATCCTTTTCTTCGGCTTCAGGAAGTCTTGGATCAGAGCCTGTACCTTTTGGTTTATTTTCCGGTGCGTTCCACTGGTTTCCGTCTTTTGTACTCATAATTCATCGTTTATTATGCGGTTAACAAACAGCGCGAGCGTTTGTTGGCGCCATCTATTAATCTCCTGGTTGCACACAACAAACAATCCGTCATCCTTTTCAGTTTAATCATTTGTTATTCTTTTATATGGACAAAGATATTTCGAGCCTTGAGAAGGACGTACTATTCGAAAAGTCGGAATGGCCTGTTTTGCGGATAGGGTGGGTTTTAATGGGATTGTTCTTGGTAACAGGTATATTTGGAATTTTTGGTTCCGGACTCTTCTCTGAAAAAGTGGAGGGAGACAGAACTTTTTCGGTGGGATATGAGCGCTACCTCAGGTATTCAATGCACTCCGAAATTCATATAAATACCAGTAAACTAGGTGCAGACTCGTCCATATGGATTAACGCCGACTACCTGAACAAAATAATGATCACCGGGATAAGCCCTGAACCTGAATCTTTTGATCAGGTAGACGGTCAAATGAAAATGCAGTTTTCCTCGCGTCTTCCTTCTCATATTACATTACACGTCGAACCCGTGAAAACAGGAAATCAAAGTTTGACTATAAGCGTGAACGGCAAAAAGAAAACAATTCATCAGTATATATATTTTTAATGCTTCGGTATGGATTCTATCATAATGCGGTCGGCCGTGATTTATATTTTTATATTCATCATTCTGCGACTCGGAGGAAAACGAACAGTGGGAGAGATGACCACTTTCGATCTGGTGTTACTACTGATCATCAGTGAGGCTACTCAACAAGCCCTGTTAGACGACGACCGCTCCATAACAGGAGGCATGCTTGCTATTACAACGCTGGTGTTTATAGACATAATTGTTTCCCTTCTTACCAATAAATACAAAGGGCTGGATAACCTATTGAACGGCGTTCCTTTAATAATAGTGAAGGATGGTAAACCCTTAATGGAGCGAATTAAAAAATCAAGGCTTCAGATAGAAGATATATTGGAGGCCGGCCGTAAATTTCAAGGGATTGAAAGCCTTGCTCAAATAAGATATGCTGTACTTGAAAAAGATGGTTCAATCAGCATTATACCGGTAAGCGATAAAACTGATACCTAATATTACGATAATGACTTCTGAATTTTTTAGTGTAATGATTGATGGTAAGCCGGCACGGCTTGAAAAAAAGAGGATTTTGGAAATACAACCCTACACCGGGGGAACGAAGATTATTATAGAAGCATCCCACACTTCAGAAGAGCCTTTAATCTATTTTACTCCAGAGGACTACGAAACCGTTATGAGATCATATCTTGGATAATACGAAAAAGGAGCCTGACGATTTTTTCAGGCACCTTTTCGTTATTAACTAGTGTGTGCCATATGTTCGCAGCACCGGTATAGGCTTGATGGGGATGAGATATACCAGGCCATCAATTGAGGAAATAAATTAAATTCTAAAAGGCAGAAACAGGTATTTTTCTTAGTTTTAAGCCAGTAATGGACTTAAGCTACAAACGTATAGTAATTAAAATTGGCTCTAATGTTCTAACCAGGAAAGATGGATTGCCTGATTTAGAGCGCATTGCTCATATTGTTGAACAAATTTCGGAGATAAAGAAACAAGGTAAGGAGATCATACTGGTTTCTTCAGGAGCTGTTGCCTCGGGTAAAAGCGTACTTTCTGTATCTGATAAGTTCGACGCGGTGGCAACAAGACAGCTGTTTGCTTCGATCGGACAGGTAAAGCTTATAAATAGCTATTCTGAGCTTTTTGAAAAGCAGGGATTGATATGTGCACAGGTACTCGTAACGAAAGAGGACTTCAGGGACCGCCTTCACTACCTCAATATGAAGAACTGCTTTGGTATATTACTTCAGCACAACGTGATACCCGTGGTCAATGAGAACGACGTTATATCTGTTACCGAACTGATGTTTACAGATAATGACGAGCTTGCCGGACTTATCGCTTCCATGCTGAATGCCGATGCATTAATAATTTTGAGCAATGTTGATGGAATCTATAATGGAAATCCGGCAGATAGTAATTCTGAAGTGATCCGTTATATTGATCCAACCTTTTCTGACTTTTCAGGCTTTATTACTACTCAGAAATCACAGTTCGGCCGCGGTGGTATGATTACAAAATCGCATATAGCACTTAAAGCGGCGCGGCTTGGCATTTCAGTTCATATTGCGAACGGTAAAACTGAAAATGTACTTCCCCGGCTATTAAACCAGGATGTGATCAATACCTGTTTCGTACCTGCAAAAAACGCCTCGGGTAAGAAGAGATGGATCGCTAGTTCTGAGAACTATGCGAAAGGGGTCGTTAAGATTAATGAAGGAGCGAAGCAGGCTCTTTTGTCGTCTAAAGCGAGTAGCCTTCTTCCGATTGGGGTGACGAGCATAGCGAAGGAATTCAGAAAGGGCGATATTATCAGGCTCGTTGATGAAGACAATCACCAGGTAGGCCTTGGTATAGCGGAATACAGTTCAGAAAAAGCAGCGGGCCTGCTTGGACAGAAAAATCAAAAGCCGCTGGTACATTACGATTACTTATTTTTAAATCCGGGAGATAACTGATATGGAACTTAAAGAACTTTTTAAGAATGCGGCAAACGCCAGTCGCAGTCTTGGGCTTCTTGCAACGGATAAGATAAACGCTGTTCTGCGTGATCTTGCGGATGAAGCTATCAAACAGACTCCTTTTCTTCTCATAGAGAACGAGAAAGATCTGGAGAGAATGAGCAAAGAGGACCCAAGATACGACAGATTGAGGCTTACTGAAAAGCGCATTCAGGATATAGCAAATGATATCAGGAATGTCGCTGGGTTGGAATCACCTCTTAACGAAACATTGGTTGAAAAAACTCTGGATAATGGATTAGTTCTAAAGAAAATCAGGGTGCCGATAGGGGTTATCGGAGTTATCTATGAGGCCCGCCCTAATGTTACTTTTGACGTGTTTTCGTTATGTATTAAAACAGGAAATGTTGCGGTGCTAAAGGGAGGGAGTGATGCCTCTTTTTCGAATGAAGCGATCATCTCCCTGATTCATGGGGTACTAAAAACACATAATATTGATACTTCTGTAGCTTTGCTTCTGCCTTCTGACAGAACAGCAACGGAGTCTCTTTTAAACGCTACAGGCCTTGTAGATGTGATCATTCCTAGAGGGAGTCAGCAATTAATCTCTTTTGTAAGAGAAAATGCGAAAGTTCCCGTAATCGAAACAGGAGCCGGCATTGTTCACACCTATTTTGATGAAAGCGGCGACCTTGAAAAAGGTGGAGCAATCATTAATAACGCTAAAACGCGTCGTGTAAGCGTTTGTAATGCACTCGATTGTTTAATAATTCATAAGGCTCGACTCGAGGATCTTTCGACTCTTATAGCACCGCTGACGTCTGCTAATGTTGAAATTTTTGCAGATGAACCATCCTACAACGCTATTAAGAATAGTTATCCGTCGTCACTACTGAAGCCAGCTGACAAAGAGCATTTCGGAACCGAGTTTTTGGACTATAAGATGTCTATAAAGACCGTAGAAAACCTTGCTGAGGCACTGGATCATATTTCGCGATACAGCTCGAAACACAGCGAGGCGATTATCTCTGAAAGTGATAGCAATATTGAAGCATTCTTAAACGCTGTGGATGGTGCACAATTTGGCTTGGGGGCGGAAATAGGAATCAGCACTCAGAAATTACATGCAAGAGGCCCCATGGGGCTTGAAGAACTTACAAGTTATAAGTGGATTGTAAGAGGAGAGGGACAGATTAGAGGTTAGTTGACAATGGACAGTGGACAATTGGACAATTAACAATGGATAATTAACAAGGGAGAATTGACAGGAGGAATGAAATACTATTCCAAAAAGAAAGGCAAACGACTTAAACGCTTGCCTTTCTTTTTGGAGTATTATTTGTGTCTTATTTTATCGTTAAGCTTCCGCTATTCATTCTGATAACCGCGTATCTTTTTTCAAGCAGATAAAATGCACCGAAAAGTACAGTGCCATAGATTGCATCGGCAATAAGCATATTTCTAAGAAATGGTAGTCCCATTATATACGACTGAATCACTCCTTGTACATTATGAGGGTACCAGGGGTATAAGAAGGCGAAATTCGTAATCAGGAAAAACACCACAGCTCCGGCAACAGAAGCAAGAGCGATATTTCCTGGGGTGATCTTGTTTCTTATTAAAAGGCCGCAGGCAACCATTAATATGAACCCAATATAAACCACAAGACTAAACCCGTTACCTATAAATATATCGGAAACAGCCATTGCTGCAAGAGGCAAAATAAAAGCAAGTCTTTTGTCCTGTATTAATGAACCGGCAAATATAGCTAACGCTCCTACAGCGGTAAAGTTCCATACATGCGGCAACATCAGAGGAAGCGCGCGTGTGCAAGCAGCCAGGATAATCAATAAACTTAATACCAGAAAGCGGGAAGATTGTATCTGTCTAATCATAATGCCAAAGTTAAACGTAAAATATGAAAGGTAAAAGTGTTATGGATTCAAAAGATGAAATTGTCAAACACCTATTCCGACCTCTTTAATCCATATTTATCTATTTTACTGCAAAGATGGCTCCTTTGTATATCTATATCATCAGCTGTTTTCGATACATTCCAGTTATTCTTTTCGAGTTTATACTTAATATACTCTTTTTCGGCCTGATCTTTATACTCCTGGAAGCTGCTAAACTTATCAAAATCCATACGAGCTCCCGGAATCGTCGCATCCGGGCTGGCAACAGATTGCGGACCGGAAGGATTAGCAAAGGTATATACATCACCTTCGGTAATGGTCTTATCACTTAAAATGATGAGCCGCTCTATCATATTTCTCAATTCACGGATGTTACCCGTCCACTGGAGCGCTTTTAACGCTTCCATCGCACCCTCACTGAATTTCTTCACCGGCATGCCATATTCAGCGCACACTTCTTCGCAGAAACTCTGTGCAATAATGGGTATATCGTCTTTCCGTTCGGAAAGAGGCGGCACATGGATCAATATCACGCTAAGCCTGTGATACAAGTCCATCCGGAAGTTTCCAAGTTCAATTTCCTTAAGAAGATCTTTATTTGTTGCAGCTACAACACGTACATCCACTTCAATTTCCTTTTCCCCTCCAACACGAGTGATCTTACTTTCCTGCAAAGCACGCAATACCTTCGCCTGGGCTGAGTGGCTCATGTCGCCTATCTCATCGAGGAAAAGAGTGCCCCCACTGGCTTGCTCGAATTTTCCTATGCGTTGTTTTACAGCTGAAGTAAAAGATCCTTTTTCGTGTCCAAATAATTCACTTTCAATTAATTCTGACGGTATTGCAGCGCAATTTACTTCGATAATAGGGCCGTTAGCCCGATGGGATTTCTCGTGGAGCCATCTTGCAACAAGCTCTTTTCCACTTCCGTTCGCTCCGGTTATCAGAACACGGGCGTCTGTTGGTGCAACACGATCTATAGTATCCTTTATTTTGTTTATAGCAGGAGAATCACCGAGGATTTCGCGAACCTTACTGACTTTACGTTTTAATACTTTGGTTTCGGTAACGAGGTTCCCACGCTCAAGTGCATTCCTAACCGTGATCAGCAGACGGTTCAGATCAGGCGGCTTTGATATAAAATCATAAGCTCCCTTTTTACTGGCTTCAACAGCTGTTTCAATCGTCCCATGTCCCGATATCATAATGAATGGCAGATCGGGTTTGATAGCCAGCCCTTCAGACAGAACCTCCATTCCGTCCATCCGGTTCATTTTGATGTCGCAGAGTACCAGGTCAAGGTCGTTTTTCTTTATACATTCAAGCCCGTCTATCCCATTATCTACGTCCTCTACCTCAT
>DALYUO010000163.1:0-1102 GCA_031981225.1 Pararcticibacter sp. | reverse complement strand
CAGGCTACTCCACAGGTTCTTCCTGAGTATTGGTTGGCTTCGGTCTCGCTATAGGTTTTTTTAGAAGAATTGTAGAAGAAATCCCATACCTGCGCCGAACCCAGCCGGGGGAGGGTGCGCAGCTCGTCCCTTTAAACAACATCGGCTCCTCCTGAAAAGAGAAGCCGATGTTATTTAAAAATACAGGCCTGTAAGCCGGGTTCTGTTCTCATGATTAACATGAGCTTCTATCATTTATCTGGCCCTGCCATTGCTGACAGGATCTAACGACCTACCCGCTGATGCGCCAACCTTGCGGCTGAACAGGGACGAGCAGCCCCTCGTCACCAGCTTATTTGGTCTTTCAACTCCTGGGGTTTACCGCAATGCATGTCGCCATACAAAGCCGTGAGCTCTTACCTCGCGTTTTCACCTTTTCCCTTACAATTTGAGTTGTAAAGGTAGTTTGTTTTCTGTGGCACTTTCCGTACACAAACGTTAGCTTGCGTCCTTCCCGTTAGGAAGCAGGATGCTCTGTGTTGCCCGGACTTTCCTCCCTCCATTAAGGATGGCGATAGAACGGCCTGTTCACAAAGATAGGTTTTAATGATGATTAAACCTATATCGGGGGTAAACACCTCTGAACAGAATCAGGGAATTTCGCATTTCTTCAGAGCTTGGGTAACCCCGGTCTGATCATATAAACCCTGCTTATTTCCAAAGCTGTTTGTTATATAGGTAATGATTGCTGCAATATCGATGTCGGGTAACTGCGGGTTCGGTGGCATTAGCGAGTTATACTCTTTTCCATTCACCGTAATCTTCTCATCCATACCATTTTTTATAATACAAGCCAGTCTTTCCCTGTTTTTTCGGAGGTACAATGTATCCGAAAGAGGAGGGATCAGTTGCTGCAGACCATTGCCATCAGCGCCATGGCAGTTCTGGCAATAGGTATCATAAAGTTGTTTACCACTTGTATAATAACGGGCATAATTAAGATCGGTTTCGCTCTGGCACGATCCGATAATTGCCCATGAAGAAACTGTGAGGAGCAGAATACAGATGATCTTATTTCTCATCATTCTGATACTCCTTTAGCAGAGTTTCCATATCCAACATC
>DALYUO010000162.1:6227-11242 GCA_031981225.1 Pararcticibacter sp. | reverse complement strand
GGATGTAAAACGTCGTGCTGCCAGCATGAGCAGAAGCTTGTTAAACGGCGAGGCTTATTCCGACTACGAAAGCTGGAGAGCAAGAGTCCGCCCCTCTGGAAATAGCTTTAACAGTATTTTAGACTGGGTGAGCTGCTTTGCTCTAGCTGTGAATGAAGAGAATGCGTCGTTTGGAAGAGTGGTTACCGCTCCTACAAACGGGGCTGCCGGAGTAATTCCAGCTGTTCTGAAGTATTACGTCTTCTTCTGCGATGGGGATGATAGTCAGAAAATTGTTCAGTTTCTTTTAACAGCAGGGGAGATAGGCAGCATTTTTAAAAAAGGTTCTACTATTTCGGCTGCGATGGGAGGCTGTCAGGCTGAAATCGGAGTTTCTTCGGCAATGGCTGCAGCCGGACTAACGGAGGTGATGGGAGGTTCTGTGAAACAGTGCCTTATGGCGGCAGAAATTGCGATGGAGCATCATCTGGGCATGACCTGCGATCCGGTGGGCGGACTGGTTCAAATCCCTTGTATCGAAAGGAACGCTTTTGGGGCGATAAAGGCAATTACAGCTCGCCTTAAGAAGCGATCCGGCACTTGCCAAAGTTTCTCTGGATAACGTGGTGAAAACCATGTGGCAAACAGCCCAGGACATGCATTCCAGGTACAAGGAAACCTCCGAGGGCGGACTTGCTGTTAATATCCCGATCAGCTTGAGTGAATGCTAATAAATTATTGAATTATCTGTTATTGAGCTTAATATAAAAAGTCATGTACGAAACACTAAAACCAGAGCTGCAGAAGCTTATTGACGAAATCAAAGAAGCAGGATTATTTAAGGAAGAAAGGATCATTACTACCCCTCAGGGCGCACAGATCGATACCACCGCAAATCACGGGGTACTCAACTTCTGTGCGAATAACTACCTCGGACTATCTTCTCATCCGAAGGTAGTAGAAGCCGCGAAAAAAGCGATTGATGCACGCGGCTATGGAATGTCGTCCGTCCGTTTCATCTGTGGCACACAGGATATACATAAGGAGCTCGAGAAGAAACTCTCTGATTTCCTGGGAATGGAAGATACCATTCTTTATGCCGCAGCATTTGATGCGAATGGTGGCGTCTTCGAACCTCTTTTAGGTGAAGATTCTGCTATCATCTCTGATGCGCTCAATCATGCCTCTATTATCGACGGAGTACGCTTATGCAAAGCAAAACGCTATCGTTATAATCATAACGATATGGATGACCTTGAAAGCAAGCTGAAGGAATCATCTGCATTAAAACACCGGATTATCGTTACCGACGGGTCCTTCTCCATGGACGGCACTATTGCGCAGCTTGATAAGATTTGCGACCTCGCAGATCAATATAAAGCCCTTGTAATGGTAGACGAAAGCCATTCTTCTGGCTTTATCGGGAAAACGGGACGCGGTACTCATGAACACCACGGCGTGATGGGCCGCGTCGATATTATCACCGGCACATTAGGCAAGGCTTTAGGAGGTGCAATGGGCGGCTTTACTTCAGCGAAAAAAGAGATCATCGAAGTTCTGCGCCAGCGTTCCCGGCCTTATCTTTTCTCTAATTCACTTGCTCCCTCTATCGTCGGCGCTTCTATCGCTGTGCTTGACATGCTCTCGGAAACGACCGAATTGAGGGACCGCCTCGAATGGAACACTTCTTATTTCAGGGAAAAGATGACTGCTGCCGGTTTTGATATCAAACCCGGAGTACATCCTATCGTTCCGATCATGCTATATGATTCGAAGCTGTCGCAGCTGTTTGCTTCCAAACTTCTTGAGAAGGGCATTTATGTGATCGGGTTTTATTATCCCGTAGTTCCCGAAGGGAAGGCAAGGATACGCGTTCAGATGTCGGCAGCACATACCAAAGAGCATCTGGATAAAGCCATTAACGCATTTACAGAAGTAGGCAAGGAGCTGGGCGTTTTGAAATAAACTATTGGTTTCAGTTGCACACTGAAGCCTGCAGATGAGAGAAGTTTGTAACTTCTCTCATCCTTTGACCCCATTTTACTATTTCAGGTATTCGTCAAAGTAATCAGTAATTTTCTGCATCAGATGCACCCGGTCGCGGCCTCTTACGTTATGCTCATAACCAGGGTATACAAAATAATCTACCTGCACATTATTGTCTACGCACTGCTTCACGAAGTTAACCGAATGCTGCCAGACAACAGTGCTGTCAATTGTACCATGGATCAATAATAATTTCCCCTTCAGGTTCTTTACCTTGGTAAGAAGGTTCGCTTCTTCGTAGCCTTCCGGATTCTCCTGGGGGGTATCCATATAGCGCTCGGTATACATCACCTCATACATCTTCCAGTCCATCACCGGACCGCCTGCAACACCGCATTTAAACACTTCCGGGTGGCGCAGCATCAGCGATGTGGTCATGAAGCCACCATAGCTCCAGCCGTGAACGCCAAGCCTCGATGCATCCACAAAGGAAAGCGACTTCAGGTATGCCACGCCCTTTAACTGATCTTCCATTTCTACCGTTCCTAGCTTTCTGAAAGTAGCCTGTTCGAATTTCATTCCCCGGTTAGCGCTGCCCCGGCCCTCCATAGTGAAAATGACGTACCCGTGCTGTGCCATATATTCATACCAAAGGTTGCCGCTCGCCGGGAAGCCGTTTGCGATGATCTGAACGTTCGGACCGTTATACAGGTATACAATTACAGGATATTTCTTTGTCGCATCAAAGTTTACAGGATAGATCAGCTTTCCATATAGAGGAGTGACATCATCGGCTTTAACCGTTACGTTTTCAATCTTCGGACGCTGATATGCAGCAAGCGGATCTTTTGCTGTCAGAAGATTTTTCTTCCATTTTCCGGTCGTTGACACAAGGTCGATAACCCTTGGTGCATTTCCATTCGACCAGCGGTCGATCACATAGTCACCAGTGGTACTCACCCCTGCAGAATGCGTGCCCGGGTCGCTGTCCAGCCTTTTCACCTTACCGCTTTCCCAGCTCACCGAATAAATATGCCGGTCCAGGGGCGATTCCTTCGTGGTAATAATATAAAGCTCTTTCTTTTTTACCGACTCTCCTGCTATCTCAGTAACCACCCAGTCGCCTTTAGTAATCTGATTAAGTAGTTTTCCCGCTGTATTGTAACGGTAAAGATGCATGTAGCCGTCGCGCTGGCTCCACCAGATAAACTCATTATTTTTTCCGGAAATAAAAGTGAGCGAATGCTGCGGATGGACATATTTTGGATCGGTTTCTTCAAATAGCGTTTTTATGAAAGCGCCGGTACGGGCATTGTACTGGTTCAGCCAAAGGTGATTTTGTTCCCGGTTAAGGATAGCCAGATAAATAAACTGCTCGTCGGGGCTCCAGGTAACAGAAGTCAGATAGTGGTCCTTAGGAGTGCCTGTGTTCAGGAAGGTAGTCTTCCCGCTTGAAGGATTGTAAACGCCGAGGGTCACTTCATGAGAAGTACGCCCGGCAAAAGGATACTTCGTTAAATGAACAGCCGCTGGAGTTACGTTCCAGTTCACAATAGGATAATCTTCAACCATGTGTTCATCCATCCGGTAAAAAGCAAGATAATTGCCTTTAGGAGATAAGAATATCCCGCCGTCGATGCCGAATTCATTCCGATGAACAGAGTGCCCGTTTACGATCCCGGCTTCTTTGTCACTGGTGACTGTATGTGTTTTTCCCGCAGCATCAACAAGATATAGGTGGTTCCCAATAGTATAAGCAAACCGCTTTGTGCTTTTTTGCAAAACGATGTTCTCGGCTTCCTCGGGAAGGTTCCTCCATTCTTTGATGCTCCAGCCATTTGCTGAAGCTGAACAGATGAAATAGTTATTTCCCAGTGCAAAGAAGGCCTCTTTGTTGTCGATCCATTCTATTGGAGGAAGAGCCTTCAGTGTATATTTACCATCAAGCTGCTTCTGAAGCTCGCTTAAACGAAGCAATGTATCGGTACTCATCTGCGGAAGCTTCCGGCGGACCAGAGCGCCCCCGTATGGAGTTTTCACTACCTCGGAAATCGAATTTTCACCCGGAATCCAGTTTAACTGTTTAAGGTCTTCACGTGCCAGACTGGTATTCATACCAAGAACGGCTTCCTCCATCGTAAACTGTTTTTGCTGGGCAAAAGCAGGCGCACAAAAGCTAAGGCTGATAAATAGCAGAAAAAATCGGATCATATATGACAGGAAATAAATTACAATTGCACGGCTCAGGCTGTGCAATAGCAACAAAGATAATGATCTGAACGAATAGATTGTTTACTGATAATGTGAGTAGCAGGAAATAATAACCACAGAGTTGTTAGTTATTTTGTAGACAAGACGATGTTCATTATCGATTCTCCGACTCCAATATCCCTGAAACTGGTGTTTCAGAGCTTCAGGCTTTCCAATGCCCTCAAAAGGACTTCTCAGAATATCCTTAATAAGGTCTCCGATCCTTAATGCAACTTTTCTGTCTGTTTGTATCCAATTTTGGTATTCTTTAAAAGCTTTTGGAATGAACTCTATAGTTCTCTCATAAGAGCTCATTTGCCTTCAGTTTTATTGTTTCCTGCTTTTTGTCATACTCTGCTATTCTCTCCTGGAGCTCCTGGGCATAGGCAGGATTACTTAAAATATAATCAGTAGCATCAGCAGATTGAATGGTAATTTCAACCGTTTTATGAGGAAACATTTCTTTGATACCATTCAGAAAATCAGTACCTAACATGTCTGTGTTAATTCTTATTGTAGCTTCCATAAGAAAAGAAATTCATATATACAAATATACAAATATTCTCCTTGTCAAAGCCTGGTTCTTTCCAGGGCAAATGTGCTGTAAGAAAAAAACTGTCTTCCGAAGACCTTAACACTAAGCGTTTCCGTTGACTTGGAGTCAGAGCAATGACAGATCTGAGAGATAGTAAGTACTCCTCAGTACATCAGCCCAAAGATCCAAAGAGGTATCTTGTTACCGAATCCGGTTGTTATTTCATCGGCTGCTATATAAGAACCCTTAATACCCTCGATCTGCT
>DALYUO010000162.1:4201-6177 GCA_031981225.1 Pararcticibacter sp. | reverse complement strand
AATTTCAGGTGCTGTAAAATAAGCGTCGTCTTACCCGAACCCCTCAACCCTTTTATAGCTATCATGCGTTGGTCCCATGGGATTACCTGATATAGAAAGCGGAAGAAATTTCCTTTTATATTCTCAAGTAAGTTATTCTGGTATTCTATAAGTGCTTCCATTGACTTGACCTCAAGTCAAATCTACAACAATATTGACTTGAGTCCAAGTCAAATATTATCGTAAATCCTGGCGTTCATTTTCTTTCATCGCCATTTCGCCTTGCAGAACTGTAATTGAACTCTTCTTATTCATTTCTCAACACATCAACCGGATTAGTAAGCGCAGCCCTTATCACCCTGGCGCTGATTGTCAGCAACGTTACAAGCAGCACTACTGTACCGGCTAATCCAAACATCCACCATTGCAGCTCAATCCGGTAGGCGAAATCCTGAAGCCATTTGTTCACCAGATAAACGCTCAAAGGAACAGCTATCAGTGAAGCCAGGAGAATTAAAGCAAAGAATCCGGAGGACGCAAGCCGCACAATATCTGCAACTGAAGCTCCCAGTACCTTGCGGATGCCAATTTCCTTAATCCGCTTTTGAATGCTAAGGCTCACCAGTCCGAACACCCCGGATAATGAAAGCAGGATGGAAAGTATTGAAAAGCCAATCAGAAGCCGCATGAACTGCTGTTCACTTTTGTACATTGAATCAAATTCTGCATCCAGAAACCAGTAGTCGAATGGAAGATCACTGTTCTTCTCCCAGACGGACTTAATCTGTTTGATAAGCGAGGTACTGATACCCGCCCCAGGGTTTGTTGGTGATGATCAGGGGTTCGATACGGTCGTGCAGAGAAGCGAAGTTAAAGTCTTTCACTACTCCAATCACCCTGTGAGGGCCATCTCGTTCAATGGTTTTTCCTATAGGATCCTTCCATCCCAGTTGTTTAGCAAGCGTTTCGTTGATGACATAGCCGTCCGCCCTGGTGCTCAATGCCTTCGAAAACCAGTCACCCGAGTCGAGCTTCAGCCCAAATGTCTTCAGCAAGTCCTCATCAGCATCAAGCTGATGGATCATCTTAGTCTGCGACTGGCCTTCAGCTAAGAAACCATTCATGGTAATGCCCGAAGCCGGTACTTCTGAAACAGCCGAAGTCGTTTTTACCATGCTGAGATTTAAAATTTCCTGCTTTATGCGGTCTGTCAGTTCATCCTTCTTGTCATTACCGGCAAGCGGGATCAAAAGCACGTTTTCGCGGTCAATGCCCGTCGGGTGAGATTTTATGAAATTCACCTGCTCATAAATAATGAATGTACAGGTTATTAAAGCAATGGATATGATAAACTGAAGGACAATTAAGGCTTTTCCTGTAAATCCCTTCTTGCCGTTGGTTGAAGTGCCGGCTAAAGTATTCCTGATTGTTACTTTACGAAGATAGAAGCTGAGGTATGCTCCGGCTCCGGCACTTATTATAACGAAGACTATGCCCGACACAAGCAGCAGTTTACCGCTGAATAGTTCATTTGCCAGGGAAAGTTCTTTTCCTGTGAACCGGGTGAATACCGGAGCTAAAGACAGGATCAAAGTCAAAGCAATAATAAACGAAATACCTGTTATCAGTCCCGATTCGGAAAACCACCTGAACGAAAGATGATCCTGTTCCGCTCCTAAAACTTTCCGTATCCCGATTTCTTTAATTCTTGAGAATGACTGGGCCGTATTGAAATTAATATAATTGACACAGGAGACGATGAGGATCAGAATAGCGATGGAGCTGAATATCTTAAGATTCCTGCTTAGTGTTTCCGAATTGTAATTGAACTTCAGATGGACATCCTTTAGCGGTTGCAGACTTGCTTCGGTTTTAAATCCATCAGATACATCGCTTTTATTAATATGTCGCCACATGAAGGCGGGAAGTTCTTTTTCAATAGCCGCCGCATTCTCCGGTTTATTAAGCAGAAGGTAGGTGGTATACCGATACCCGCC
>DALYUO010000162.1:0-4187 GCA_031981225.1 Pararcticibacter sp. | reverse complement strand
GATCAGAATTCAATGTTGAAAAGGATAGAAGGGCAGTATATCGTACATCCGTATTGGCGGGAGCATCTTCAATCACCCCGGTTACTAAAAAGCTTTTCTTGCCATTGAGGAGTACTGTCTTTCCGGTGGCCTCTTGAATATTCCCAAAGAGTTTAATAGCTGTTGTCTTGTCGAGGACAATTGTGTTCGGAGCTTTTAATGCGGAAGATGGGTGTCCTTCCAGCAGCCTGAATGAGAAAAGATTAAAGAAAGAAGAATCGGCAAAGTTCATTCCTTCGGTTTTAAAACTGCGGTCGCCGTAGCCGATATACCTTTCACCGCTCCTGGCCATCCTGCAAAAGTCCTCTATGCCCGAGAGCTCCGCTTTTGCATCCGGGCCGAACAGGGCTGAAAAGTCGGGAATGCCCTTCTCATCCAATTTACCCTGTTCCCAAAAGGTAAAACCAGCCCTGAAGATCCTATCGCCCTTCTCATGGAAGGTGTCGTATCGACTCTCGCTTTGGATATATAATGCTATTAATAAAACAGCAGCTATCCCTGCAGATAAACTGATCAGGTTGATGCCCGATATCAGTTTATTGCGGAATAAGATCCGCCCTGCAACTTTTATATAGTGAATGAAAAACATAATCAGTTTTTAGCGATTGGTATTGGCTATCAGCAATCAGCAATCAGCAATCAGCAATCAGCTCTCAGCAATTAGCACTTTCTGCTTATCCATTTCTTGACGCCCAGAGCCTATAATTCATAACCCATAACTCACCCGCAACCCGCAACCCACAACCCACATCTCACACCGCCCAATCATTCCGTCCTCAAACTTTTTACCGGATTAGCCAGGGCTGCCTTTAATGCCTGGAAGCTCACAGTGAGTAGCGCTATAATGATAGTAATAACGCCGGCAAAAACAAACAGGCTCCAGTCGAGGCTTATATGATATTCGTAATTTTGCAGCCATTTATTCAAGGCCCAATAAGAAAGCGGAACTGCTATGACTATTGAAATAAGCACCAGTTGAAGGAAGTCTTTCGAAAGGAGGGAGGTAATCCCCTTTACACTTGCCCCCAGTACCTTTCTGATGCCAATCTCTTTCGTTCGCAGCTCAGCAGCATAGGCAGCCAGTCCGAACAGTCCGAGGCATGAAATGATAATTGCCAGTCCCCCAAACAGGTTAGCCAGCAGCCCGAGCGTTTTCTCGTTCTCGAACTTCTTTTCAAAGTCGTCGTCCGTAAAATGGACTACCGGCGGGTAAGCAGGATTTACCGATTTTAAGATGCTTTCAATCTTTTCGACAGAAGAACTGATGTTCCTTTCCGGGTTAAGCCTCAGCGCAATAACGGTATTATTGCGGCCACTATAACTGAGCACCATAGGCGCTACCTTCACGTATGGTGATCCCCAAACGAAGTCTTTAAATACGCCAACTACAGTAACCGGGGAACCTCCCCACTTGATGATGCTTCCCACCGGCGTCTTTAACTTCATGGTCTTAGCTGCTGTCTCATTGATCATTATATTTGATGAACTGGTGTCGCCAGGATTAGCGTCCGAAAGCTCCCTGCCCTCTATTAACTTAACTCCAGTTGTTGATGTAAAGTGATCTCTTGCCCGCAACACATCAACCAGCACTTTCTGGTCAGGAAGCTTCCCCGGCCAGTCAAAACTCCATGTATTATTTCCAGATTGAGTGATGCTTTGAGAAAGGCCCGTTCCGGAGATGATGGCTCCTGACTTTTTTGCTTCCTCAATGAACACGTCTATATTCTTGTTTAAGTCGCCCTCCGCGGGGATTTCAATAAGGTACCCTGTTGGCTTATCCTTGATAAAGTTGATCTGCTTATAGACACAAAGTGTTGCCGTAATCAGGAAAACAGCGAAACCAAACTGAATGACAACCAGTATTTTTCTTAAAGAAAGCGCCCCTGCGCCGCCTTTAATAACCCCTTTCAGAACCTTTACCGGAGCGAAAGAGGAGAGGTAAAAGGCGGGATAACTTCCGGAAATAATCCCGGTAAATGCCGCAATTCCTATCAGTACTGCCCAGAAGTACCATGCGCCCCATGGTGCTGTCAACTCGATGCCCAGCAGCCGGTTGAATGTTGGAAGACAGATAAAAAGAAGGATAACGGAAGCAAGCATGGCGAATAGCGACAGGATGAGCGACTCACTCATGAACTGCGTGATCAGCGATTCTCTCGATGATCCAATTGCTTTCCTGATTCCCACTTCTCTTGCCCTTTCCTCCGACCGCGCCGTCGAAAGGTTCATGAAGTTAATGCAGGCGATCAGCAGAATGCAAACGGCCAGTATAAGGAACTGACGTACCTGATCAATCATTCCTCCAACCGGCTTTCCGTTCTCAAACGATGACCATAAGTGCAGCCTGGAGAAAGGGAACATGAACGCTTCCGCCTTGTAGTCATCCTGGCTTGAATTGATCATCTTCTTTATCAGTGTATTAGCAGACGAAAAATACTTCTGGTCTTTCAGTTGCACAAAAGTTTGGCAGAAGTTGCTGCTCCATCCCGCTTCTCTAATCCATGTTTGTTCACTTTCTAGGAGCTTCCAGGGAAGAACATAGTCAAACTTAAGGCTGGTGTTGGCTGGCGGGTTTTCCACCACACCCATCACGATCAGCTCTGTTTTATCATTACGCTTTACTGTTTTTCCGATAGGGTCTTCTTCGCCAAACATGGCAGAAGCGAGGGCCTCTGTAAGGATCACCGAGTTCGGCATAAGCAAAGCTTTGGGAGACGATCCTTTCCGGAACTTGTAGTTGAAGATCTCAAAAAAAGAAGCGTCAGCAAAAACCCCATGTTTCTTGAACCCATTATCCTTATAGCTAATCAGCCCGTCAGGCATCCATCCCATGAATCGGGCGGCTTTACTTACTCCGGGCACCTGAGTCTCTATTGCCGGGGCTATTACACCAGGCGTCGCGTCGAAAGTAAACATCTTTCCATCGCCCTGCTGGTTGTTTTTTAGCATGTATATATTTTCGACGTTGGCAAATTGCTTGTCGTAATTCCAGTGATGCCAAACGTATAATAGAAGCAGCAGACAACTGGTCATGCCCAGGGTAAGACCTCCGGCATTGATCGCGGAGAATCCTTTACGCTTCTTGATATTTCTCCAGGATGTTTTAAAATAGTTCATATGTTAGTATCAAGTATTAATTATCAAGATGTGTTAGCCTTCAGCTGTCAGCTCTCAGCAATCAGCTTCCTGTTAACCCTGCAATTCATAATCCATAACTCAACTCCCCCACGTCACTCCGTTCTAAGGCTTTTCACCGGATTAGCGATCGCTGCTTTAAGCGCCTGGAAGCTGATCGTGGCCAGAGCTATCAATACAGCACTAAAGCCCGCTACCGCAAAGACAATCCAGGATATATCTATTCTGTAAGCGAAATCCTTGAGCCAACTATGCATAAGCAACCATGCGATAGGAGAGGAAATGACAAAAGCCACCACTACCAGGCGTAGAAAATCGATAGAAAGCAGTTGTACGATTCCTGCCACATTAGCTCCAAGCACTTTTCTGATCCCTATCTCCCTTGTCCGTTGAATGGTACTGTAGGACGCAAGTCCCAGCAGACCCAGACAAGAGATGAATATGGCCAGTATGGCGAAGTTCAAAAATAGTTTTCCAAAGCGCTCTTCAGTCCGGTATTGCCGGTCGAAAAACTCGTCGAGGAAGTAATAGCTGAAAGGCCTGCCCGGAATGATACTGTTCCACTTGCTTTCTATAGCTTTGATGGTGGCGGGTAAATTAGCAGCTGAAACCTTTACCGTAACAAGTTCACTGCCTCCCGGTTCTATCCGCATGGACAGAGGTTTGATGTCCTGCTGCAGCGAGCGGTAATGAAAATCTTTCATCACCCCAATAATTGTCCCCTCACGTCCCCACTGACGAAAGCGTTTGCCTATCGCCTGTTGCGGGGAACTGTAGCCGAACATTTTTACAGCAGCTTCATTCAGGATCATGGCTTTGGTTGTATCGGTTCCAAAGTCTTTCGAAAAAGCGCGCCCTGCCACCATTTTTATTTTAAACTGAGGGATATAATCAAAATCTACGAAATACAGATCCAAATTAGCCACCTGCAGTTCTCCCTTTACATTTTCAACTTCTGAATAAGCGCCGGGATTCCCCCCACCGGGAACACTCGACGATAGTGCTGTAGATTT
>DALYUO010000161.1:3651-11260 GCA_031981225.1 Pararcticibacter sp. | reverse complement strand
AGGGAAATAGTAGGAATTACGTATAGTTTCAGAGATAGTACGGGGCTACATTTGGGGTGACAAATGCTTGCCATATAAAAGGAGGGCTTATGTGTGGAGGTTATGTACTTGAATGGCTGGACACTTTGATTTCCGTCACTCTGAATCCCGTAAAATCGGAGGTTGGCTCAATGCTGCCAGAAGACATCAACAAATTGCAGAATTTGATTATGCAGGAAAAGGACAAAGTGCAGTCCGCTATCAAATTCACGGTATTCAATCTGAATGATGAGACAGCAATAAAGTGCGCCATAAAAAACTATCATTCCAGCCTTGTCAGCTTGCTTGACCAGGCACTGGAAAATAAGGTCCAGGTTACGGAAAAAGCAACGTCCCAACCGGTACTGGATAACGTTGTTGCATGTATCGAAGAACTGCTTTTTTTGATAGAAAGGCGTTTTACCAGCTATCTGGGCATTGATGAACGTGTACCGGCTACCTATTTTGACCTGCTCAAAAAAGAGTTGCTAAAAAGGTTGCCACGGGCCGCAAAAAAACACGGGGAACAACATTCATTAACTGCGGTAATGGATATTGTCGTTCGGGAAACTGAAGCGTTATTAAATCTGCCTACAGATAAGCACAAGCATACTTTCAGGGAGATGTTCTATCTGAAAGACCTTTGTCTGGAGCTGGAATTTCTGGAGTATAGTGATGAAGCAATGCTTTACACAACGCTGGATGAGGTGCTGATCCGTATGAACTTTAACAGCAAGACGTACATCTGTAACCTTACGCAAAGAATAGCAGCACACATTAACAGCGTGGAGCAGCCTTCTGAACGAATGGAGCGTTTGCTGTTTGACCTGAAATCATTTAAACAGCTTCATAAAAAGCCGGGGACGATTTTTATGACGCAAAATGCGGTTCTGCACAAGCAGGTGGACAATTGGTTTTCTCAGGAAATATTTTACCTCGAAAAAAGAATACATTATGCCATTGTTCCATTGAAAGGTGGTGAACAGAAGGCAGCACCAAAAGATAAGGAAAAAGAGAAATTACTTTCAATACTCTCAGTTGATCAAATGGCGCTGATATTGAGGGCGGCAGATGATTTAAGAATCGTAATGGCCCGCTCTCTGAATAGTGTATTTAAAAATATCGTTCCATTTTTGTCAACACCTTATCAGGAAAATATTTCTTACGACAGCATGAGAAGCAAATCCTATTCAGCAGAATCAAGGGATAAGGAAATAGTAACGGAAACTTTGCAACAAATGATTAAGAAGATCAATGAATATTGATAATACCGGCTTAATCAAAGAATACAGGAAAACGGAATATTTAACGCTGACTATCCAATTTCCAGCCTGTATCAAAATGATCGAGGCGGGCACGTTGTGTTTCTGTTTGGGAAAGGTCACGCTTCATGAGTTTAGCAAAAGGTGTTACGTTTTTATAAACGACAGTATATTCCACCGTTGCACTCTTGTTATCCTCTTGCAATTGAACGCCTGTAACTTCACCTAAGTCCATATCAGCAACTTTTACCACCTGCACATTATCGTATTTCTCGTCTATACGAATAAGATAAGGCTTTGCCTTCTCCGTAAAATGGACAATAGGCTGTCCGGCATCCTTTAGTTTTTGGGTTTTATCCACTGTTACCCATCCTTCTCCCTCCAGTCCTGCATCCAGCAGCTTTTTAGCACTTGCGGGGTCGGTCATATTAATTTCATACTCGTACACTTTCGGGTAATTCTTGGCTGCACGTATAACTGATGCAGCTTCTTCCTTTTCCAACTTGGTTTGACTACAGGAAGCCAGGAGAAAGATGGCAATTCCTAATACACTTACAGTTTTCATAACGATTCTCTTTTAGTTTTTCACAATAGTCATTCAGAATTTCCGAATACTAATTTAAAAAAAATAATCGGTTTACAGAAGTCTGTATGCCTGATTATCAAGGGGTACAAGGGGTACAACTTAGAGTACAAGATAAAGTTGGACTTGAAATGCCTTCCCGGTGTTTGTTTTTTTGCTAACGAAACCAATGGAAACAACTGGTTTTTAAAGAGTCGGGGTGAAAAGTGTTAAACGAAAAAAAAACAAGCGTATGTTAAAGAACATTTCATGGAGTGACTACATTATTGCAGTTGCCATACTATTAGCCATTTACTACCTGTTCGTGGGTGTAAGGTATTTTTCTGCTGAAATCAAAGATCTGCTGTCGGGGAAACGCAAACCGAAACTCAGAACAGTATCTTCTGATAACAACGGCATGTCTTATTCTGGTGATGAACCAGACCAGCAAGAATTGGTTCGCTTCGAAAAGACAACGGACGATGAGTTTACAGAAGTGGAACATCTCATTGAACGTCTGAAAGCTGTTGTTGCTGACGCTTCCCGCAGAAAGTTAATCCCCCAGGAATTTAAACAATATCTGAGTATGGTACTGAAGGAATATCCTGCCGTGCGATACTCGCCTATTCGGTCGTCAGTCAACGAACTGATTGTATCTGAGTGTCAAAAATATGGTGCGGTTACACTCAAAGAGGATGAGGTGGAACTGTTGTGGAAAGAAGCAGTGTAGCAGCCCATTAACGGAGCGTGTTTCCCTGTCCCTCCTGGTGCGTAAGGGCAAAGTGTGGTAGGAATACAGGTTGTGTGACGGCGAAGCCGCTCCGTTTTTTAAAAGAGTTGATTTCAAATTTTAATAAACGTGTGTTATGGAAATGTGCAGCAGGAAAACAAAAGGAAATAACCGCAAAAAGGTTATAATGATCTGTGTCGCTCTGGCACTATTGGCTATCCACTACGGGGCATTCGCTCAGGATGGCATTCAGGGTATCAATGAAGCCAATACTAAAGTACGCAGCTACTTCTCCGCAGGAACGAACCTTATGTACGCGGTGGGTGCATTGCTGGGTCTGATTGGCGCAGTGAAGGTTTACCAGAAATGGAATGCCGGCGATCAGGACACTGGAAAAGTTGCAGCCGCCTGGTTTGGTAGCTGCATTTTTCTGGTGGTGGTTGCAACCGTTATTCAATCCTTCTTCGGTGTTTAAAAATCAGGAAGTATGCAAAGTGTGCTAACAGAAAAGTTGTGGGCGTATATCGTCCACAACAATCCTGACCTCATGATCAGCTTGCAGGAAGACTACTCAGTCACCAGGTATCTGGAAGAAAAGGTAAATGCTGTATTGCCGATGGTTGAGCAGCTTCTTGGCGAAGGAAGGGCACCCTACATCATCGAAGAACTATGCCTCAATGCAATGACAGAAGAATTGCAGCCATCCCGCTATCAGTATATACGCTCGGTTATAGAAGAAGAATTTAATGGAGACTACGAGCGGATGAAGGAAAACGGAACACTCACCTACGAAGTGGTAAATCTCATCGAAACATGCAAAGGCATCTTTAGTGATTTTGATTTTAACAGTGAAAATGAAACAAACAGGCATTTGAGATATGCCATCATTGGGCAGGTACATGATTACCTGGCCTGAGCCAAAAGAAAAGTGAAGAAAGAAAATGTGTGATTATGGCTTACAATATTTCCCAAAAGCTGCATGATAACCTTCGTGCTATCCGTACAGCGTTGGATTATCAGAACGGTCGTCCGCTTACTGCGGAAGATGTCGCCAGCCTGAAAAAATATGCAGGTTTTGGCGGCATCAAGGCCGTTTTATATCCTTATGGGTCACCTGAAGATTGGCAAGCTAATGGTGCTACAAAAGAGGATTTGAAGCATCATGCTGAAATGATGCAATTACACGACCTGCTCAAAGAAAACTATCCTGAAACAGCTTACAAGGAAATCATTGCTTCATTACGCAATAGTGTTCTCACCGCATTTTATACACCGGAAGTAGTACCCCAAACCCTGTACAGCATACTCGCAGCACAGGGCATTCAGCCTAAAAGATTGTATGAACCTTCAGCCGGTTCAGGTGTGTTCATCAGCGAAGCGGTTATATCATTCCCTCAACTGGAACAGATTACCGCAGTGGAAAAGGACAGGCTAACCGGATTAGTGCTGTCTGCCATCAACAGTACGCTTCCGGTAAAAACAGCGACGCATATTACAGGCTTTGAAGAAGCACCTGTAAAAGATAACGGCACTTATGACCTGGTGGTGAGCAATATTCCTTTCGGGAATTTTTCGATATATGATGAAGCCTTTCCCGATAAAGAGATATCGGGTAAAATACACAATTATTTTTTCGCCAAAGGTCTGGACAAACTGGGTGAAGGTGGTTTGATGGCTTTCATAACAACAGATGCTTTCCTGAACAGTCCATCTAATCATACAGCAAGAGAATACCTGTTTCAGCGGGCAGATTTTGTGGGCCTTGCGGTGATGCCTGATAATCTTATGAAAGATACCGGCAATACCGAAGCGCCGAACCATTTGTTGATTGTTCAAAAGAATACGGGAAAGGAAAAGATAAGCTGGGAAGAAGATTGGCTGAATGAAGTAAGGGAACGAGAAAATGAATTTGGTCGCTTTCCCTATAATTATTTTATCTCCACTCACGATCACGATGTGGTCATGGGCAATGTGCGTAAGCCAGGCAAAAACCAATACGGCAGAGCTTCAGAAGTGGTTTGGCAGGATGGTGACATCAACCAGATCAGGGAAAGCCTTTATGCCAGTCTGATCAGTCAATTCCAAAATCGCTTTAATCCTGAATTATATCAGAAGGCGCAAACGGTACTATTACCTGCTCCTGAAAATGAGGGTAAAAAACTCACGTACCTGCCGATGCCGGAAAACCCAACGGAAAGCACTTCGGTACAATTGGGATTGTTTGATACAGCCCTGGCAGAGCAGATCAACCGGGCAATGGCATATATCAATCCACTCGATGAAACGGTTGTGCAAAAAGCATCAGCACGCATCATCGGCACGATACGCACCACCGATAAGCCAAGTCATGAGAATGTTGTATTGCTTACCGCGAAGCAGCACAAAAGCAATCGTTTTTTATATAAGCTTTATTCTAATGTCAAAGAAGTAGATCATCTGTCAGCAAACTGGATGGATGCCCGTTTATTGGGTCATGAGCTGACGGGTATTTCCAATTATCTTAAACAGTTTGACCACAGTTTCAGGTACGAGGGCGACCAGACACTGGAAGGCTTTTTCCGGTTTGAACAAAAAGTTCCGCTTCCATTTATCGGGCTAAAGCCTTACTACCAGGAAGGAACGCTGGTGGTACACATGGGTAGTGTCGGCACAATTGGCAATCCCGATCCCGAATACAAGCAAGCCGTGCTCCAGCCCCTGGGTCTTCAGGGAAACATTCATTTCTACGAAAACTATGCAGCACTTCGTGATGCTTATCTCGAATTAGCAGCCAAAGAAGTATCAGGGGAAACAATCAGCAACGCAGACAGGGATCAGCTAAACAGCAAGTACGAACATTTTGTTGTTGAATACGGTCTTTTGAACAGCCCTGATAACCGCAGGCGTATTCTGGAAGATACTGCTTTCGGGGTAATTGCATTGTCCTCGCTCGAACGCAGAGAAGGCGAACGGTTTGTTAAAGCAGATAAACTAACTCATTCCATTCATCAGGTTAAGGAGCGGTTCATAACCGATGATCCCATTGAAGCCCTTGCACATAGCCTCAACGATACCGGAAAGGTAGATACAGGCTTCATCAGTGCGGCAATGGGGTTAGATGAAAACGAAGTCATCAATCGCCTCGGTAATCATGTGTACATGAATCCTGCCAGCAATGAGTGGGAAACAGCAGACCAGTATTTGAGCGGTAATGTAGTTGAAAAGCTGAGGCAGGCAGAACACCTGTACGGTCAGTTCCCGGATAACCTGCACTATAAAAGAAGTGCGGAAGCCATCGCAAAGGTGCAGCCGGAGCGTATTCCGTTTGAATTACTGGATTTCAATTTAGGAGAACGCTGGATACCTAATTCATACTACGAGCGATTTGCTACATCGCTATTCGAACTGGACGCTACCATCAATTATTTTCCGTCGCTGGATGCCTTCAAGGTAAACACAGGAATGAATATCAAAGTATCCAGAGAGTTCGCTGTTACACCGAAAAGCGGACGTACTACCTACGGATACACTTTGCTGGAACATGCACTGGAGAATACAACCCCTTTCTTTACTTATGAAGTGAAAGGCCCTAATAATACAACCATCAGGGTCCCCGATAATGAAGCCATACAACTGGCACACCAAAAGATCGAGCAGATAAGGAGTGGTTTCATTAACTGGCTGAATGAAATACCGGATGATGAGAAAAAGAACTTGGAAAACCTGTACAATGATACGTTCAACTGCTATGTATTGCGGGAGTTCAACGGCAACCACCTCAATTTTCCCGGCTTAGATAAAAAAGCATTAGGCATTGAGGATTTATATAGCTCACAAAAGAACGCAGCCTGGCGAATCATACAGAACCGTGGGGCATTGGTTGATCATGAAGTAGGATTGGGCAAAACCCTTACCATGATCGTCTCCGCACAGGAGATGAAAAGATTAGGTATTGTGCATAAGCCTATGATTGTTGCGCTAAAGGCAAACGTTAACCAGATAGCAGAAACCTATAAAAAAGCCTATCCTAAAGCTCGCATCCTGTTTCCGGGGCAAAATGATTTTACACCCGCACAACGGTTGCGGCTTTTCCATGAAATAAAGAACAACAATTGGGATTGTATCATACTTACCCATGATCAATTCGGAAAGATACCGCAGTCACCGGAGATACAAAGAGAGATATTTCAAACGGAACTGGACAATGTTGAACGTGACCTGGAAACTGTCAAAGATCTTGGCGGCGACATCTCTAAGAAAATGCTCAAAGGGCTGGAGATACGCAAGAACAACCTTGAGGGAAAACTGAAATCTATCCTGAAAGAGATCGAGGAAAAGAAAGACACAGGTATCAATTTCAAAGAAATGGGTATTGATCACTTATTTGTGGACGAATCCCATAAGTACAAAAATCTCACTTTCACTACCCGTCATAACAGGGTCGCTGGTTTGGGTAATACAGAAGGTAGCCAGAAGGCGCTGAATATGTTGTTCGCTGTTCGCGAACTGCAAACACGTTTTAATTCCGATTTATGTGTCACGTTCCTTTCCGGCACACCTATATCCAACAGCCTCACCGAAATGTATCTGTTGTTTAAATACCTGCGTCCGAAAGAAATGGAACGCCAGCATATTGAAAATTTTGATGGTTGGGCTGCTGTATTTGCACGTAAAACAACAGACTTTGAATTTTCAGTGACCAACGAGATCATTGCCAAAGAACGCTTCAGGCATTTTATTAAAGTACCGGAGCTTGCTTTGTTCTATAACGAGATCACCGACTACAAAACGGCAAAACATATAAACCTTGACAAGCCCGAATTGAGTGAAACGCTGGTGAACATAAAGCCAACGCCTGAACAAAGTGAGTTCATTAAAAACCTGATGCAATTCGCTAAAACAGGTAATGGTGAATTGATTGGTCGTGGCAGGTTGACGCCAGAGGAAGACAAAGGCAGAATGCTGATCGCAACCAACTACGCTAAGAAAATGTCGGCGGATATGCGATTGATCAACGAGTGGAAGTATAGTGATCATCCCGACAACAAAGTAAATGTC
>DALYUO010000161.1:0-3638 GCA_031981225.1 Pararcticibacter sp. | reverse complement strand
AGAAACTACCGAGCATAAGGGTACACAGATTATCTTCTCAGACATTGGTACACCCAAGCCTGTTGAATTTAATATCTACGATGCAGTTAAAGAAAAACTGATCAGGGACTTTAATATTCCCGAACGGGAAATCACTTTTATTCACGACTGGACAGATACAAAAAAGCCCGAACTGTTCCGTAAGATGAACAGAGGTGAGATTCGCATTTTATTGGGCAGCACAGAGAAAGCCGGAACCGGCCTAAATGTGCAGCAACGTGTAGTGGCCATGCACCACCTTGATATTCCCTGGAAACCGTCAGAGCTGGAACAACGTAATGGCCGTGGCGTACGCCAGGGCAATCTTATTGCCAAAGAATATTACGGCAACAAAGTTCAGAACTATATCTACGCAGTAGAACAGTCATTGGATAATTACAAATTCAACCTTCTGAAGAATAAACAGACGTTCATTTCGCAAATGAAAAATTGTGAGTTGAACGTGCGTACCATTGATGAAGGTGCGATTGACGAAAAAAGCGGGATGAATTTTTCCGAATATATAGCCATTCTGTCCGGCGACACTTCATTATTGGAAAAATCAAAACTGGAAAAGAAGATAGCTGTAATGGAAAGCCTGAAAGTTTCTCACTTCAGAGAAATCGCACGCAATAAATACCAATTGGAAAATCTGCAAAATGAACAGGCATCCACCGTTAAAACGCTCGATAAACTTGCAGCAGATGAAAAAGTGTACAAGGCCGGCCTTCAACTGGATAAGGACGGTGTAAAGGTTAACCCTATCAAACTGGATACTATCAGTTCAACGGACAGTGAAGCCATTGGTAAACACATCATCAAGCTGTACCAGGACTGGAAGCCTGCTGTTGCAGATGAGCATACAGCGCAGATAGGTACACTCTACGGTTTCAGCCTGTATATCCGCAGGCAGCAGGAAGCCTATGAGGAAAACGGAGTTTTTGAATACCGCTATTCCAATAGCTTTTATGCGCAGCGAAGCAGTGACGGTATTAAGTACACTTACAACAACGGGCTTCCGAATACAGACAATCCTAAGCTGGCGGCAAGACATTTCCTTAATGCGATTGACCGGGTGGAAAGCCTGAAAGAAAAGTATGAGCATACTTTGAACGAACTGAAAACAGAGATACCCAAACTGGAGCAGCTTACTACCAAACCATTTTTACAGGAAGCGGAATTACAACAAATGAAAAATGAACTGGCTAATCTGGAAAGGCAGATAGCCATCAAGATACAGGAAAACCAGTTGAAGCAGCAACAGGTAGCGGAAACCGAACCGGAAGAAGTTATTGATACTCCTGTCATTCAACTGTCCGAAAAAGTGAACGGGCATACTGTTCCAAAAGAAGTGATACTCGCCTCGCAGCAGGTAGCAGAACGTTCCCGTAGCAGGATGCGATTATAAAATAATTAAAAGGAAATATTATGGCAAATAGTGTTTATCAAATTAACAAAGGAATTAACCAGAGCATCGAGTTCAAAGGCTTGAAGGCACAATATATCTGGTATTTAGGCGGTGGTGTCGTGGCGCTGCTCATTGTCTTTGCCGCAATGTATATCATCGGTCTTCCTACTTACCTGTGCATCGGTATCATTCTGACCGCAGGAACATTCCTGGTTATGAAGATTTACGGCATGAGCAACAAATACGGCGAACATGGGTTGATGAAAGCCCTTGCCCGGAAGCAGGTTCCTAAGCTGATCAAGTCCAGGAGCAGAAAAATCTTTATAGGCATTAAAGACAAACAATCATGAAAAGAGAATTGCCGGTGTACAACATCGAAGGAACCGATTTTGTTGTGGACGTTGCCAGCTTGCAACTCTGTGAGAAAGCAAACCCGGAGAACGTAATCCCCCTGTTTGACATGCGGGATGTTGGTGATGGATATGTATTTGATTATAGTCCTACAGAGAAAAACATACCGAGGTTGTTTAGCGATGATACGGATGTTACCACAGTAAAGATACCAGAGCTGGTGCAGCTTGATCCTGTGGGGATGGCAGAGAAATACGGTTGCTCCGTTCACGAGGTGCAGGGAAAAACAGATTTCGCTTTAATGGTAGATCAGCAGGCGCTTGGAAGGAGGCTGATGGGGCAATTGCCTACCGTGGACATAGCCGGTCACACTTTCTATGTAGATATAACAATGGATATGCTGCGTCCTAAAGATGATTTCGCTTCTAACGGCATCGTCTTCAGACAGATTGACCATTACTACGATGATGACAAAGAGGCTTACGTGATACCATACAATCCAAAGAAACATGAGTTTCAGGAATTGGACTATGAAAACCTCACCTCCATTCCTAAAGACCTTATTGTTATTTCCTTTCCGCACGAAATAGTATTAGACCCGGTAGGCTTCAATAGAAAAGGAGGTTGGGACGAAACAGACGGGTTGAAGCTAAAGAACATCAAATCTCATTTTGAGGCGAAGATTATTGACTGGAAAGAAACCGGCATTGAACAAACTATAAAAGAGAATATAAAAAAACAGCAGCAATCCAAACAAGCAGATGAAAGCCGGAAGACCGGCCAGCGGCAGCGTAGAGGCCCAAAGCTATGAGGTAACAATGCCATGAGTGCATTGAAGTGATAACAGGTAAAAAAAGTGAGATGGAAAAAGTGTTGGATGATATTTTACCAATAATGGATGTAGAGCATGACTGCATCCTAAGCAAGCAAGGCGACATGACGGTTGTCTTTAAAGCAGACCTGCCGGAAATCTTTTCGCTTTCCGATCAGGAATACGAAGCCTTTCACCAGGCATGGATAAAAGCAATCAAGCTACTGCCCAAATACAGCGTATTCCACAAGCAGGATTGGTTTTTGGATAGCAGCCATAAGCCGGACTTTACAAAGGAAGATACCAGCTTCCTTAGTCGGGCCAGTGAGCGGTTCTTCAACGAGCGCCCCTTCCTGGCGCATAGCTGCTACATCATGCTCACCAAAAAGCCTGAAGGACGTAAAACAGCCAGCTCCATGTTTTCAAGCCTCCTGCGCAAATCCATAGTGCCGGAAGAAACTTTAAAGCCGCAACTGTTGCAGGACTTTCTGGACAGTGCGGGTCAGTTCAAGCGCATTATGGAAGACAGCGGTTTCGTGAAGCTGACAAGGCTTAAAGAAAAAGAGCTGCGGAGCCATAGCCGTAAGATGGGTTTGATAGAGCAGTATTGCTATCTGTCCGAGCGAAACGATAGTTTCCTGATGGCTGACATCAGTTTTGATGAAGGAATGCGTGTGGGTGACAAGTATTGTCAGCTCTATACGCTGGGAGATGCCGCAGATCTTCCTGCACTGTGCGGTAGCCGTATCAATTACGACAAATACAGTACCGATAAAACAAAGTTCAGCGTTGGCTTTGCTTCTACGTTAGGACAACTTCTACCCTGCAATCACATCTATAATCAATATCTCTTTATTGAAGATGCGCAAAAAGCCATTCAAAAGCTGGAAAGCAAAAGATTACGGCTGCAATCCCTTTCGGCGTACAGCAGGGAGAATTTGATTGCAAGGGACGCTACCAATGATTTCCTGAACGAAGCAATCAGCCAACAGCGCCTTCCGGTTAAATCGCATTTCAATGTACTGGTATGGACAGATAACAAGGAAGAAC
>DALYUO010000160.1:8945-11401 GCA_031981225.1 Pararcticibacter sp. | reverse complement strand
ATACTCGAAGGATACGTTGCTGCCTTTTTTCCGGTATGATTCATACTCATAAAAATGGGTCTTATATTACACGATTAATTAGCGGTTATTCACCAATTCATTTCATTTTTTATCATTTTTACCAGTTTCCGGGTGCTTTTAATACTTTTACTCAAAAAACAGCTTTGCCATGTATTCAAAGGAGACCTACATCAGCCGAAGAAACGAACTGAAGAATAAAGTACAAGCGGGCATTTTGCTCTTTCTTGGAAATGACGAAAGCCCGATGAATTACGCTGATAATGCCTACAGCTTCCGGCAGGACAGCACCTTCCTGTATTATTTCGGGCTCAGTATGCCGAAGCTCGCGGCAGTGATAGACCTGGACAGCGGAGAGGAAATTCTATTTGGCGACGAAATGACTCTTGATGAAATTGTATGGATGGGCAGGCAGGAGACGTTGAAAGAAAAAAGTCTGAAAGCCGGCCTGGAGCAAGTGCTGCCTTTAGAAAACCTGCATACATTCCTTCAAAAAGTAAGAAATCAAAAACGAAGCATTCATTACCTGCCTCCGTATCGGCCTGAAAATATTCTTCGCTTGTTTCACCTGCTCGGCATTGAACCGGCTTCCTGCAAAGAGAACACCTCGCTTGAATTTATTAAGGCTGTAATATCGCAGCGTTCGATAAAATCTTCTGAAGAGATTAATGAGATAGAAAAGGCAGTGAACATTACCAGGGAGATGCATTTAACGGCCATGCAAATGGCTGCAGCCGGAATGAGCGAAAATGCTATTGCTGCTGCCATTCATGCCAAAGCCCTCGGAGGAGGAGGCAACATTGCCTACCCTATTATCCTGACAGTACATGGGGAAATCCTCCATAATCATCATCATGAAAACATCCTAAAGGACGGCCAGCTTATACTTAACGATTCAGGCGCTGAAACAGCCATGGGCTACGCGGGTGACCTAACCCGTACGTTTCCGGTGTCGGCGAAATTTACAGAAGCACAGAAAGAAATATATACCATTGTCTTCAATGCTCTCGACTCGGCTGTTGCCCTTCTTAAACCAGGAACACGATATCTGGACGTGCATCTGCAGGCATGCCGTGTTATTGTAAACGGACTTAAAGAACTAGGGCTAATGCAAGGTGATACAGATGAAGCTGTCGCGGCCGGAGCTCATGCTATGTTCTTTCAATGCGGCACCGGTCACATGATGGGGCTTGATGTACATGATATGGAAGACCTTGGCGAAGAATACGTTGGTTATACAGATGCCCTCAGGAAAAATGCCACTCAGTTCGGGTTAAAGTCTCTCCGCTTAGGAAGAGAGCTGCAAACCGGATTCGTCCTTACGGTCGAACCCGGAATCTATTTTATTCCTGAACTGATTGACAAGTGGAAAGCCGAAGGACGCTTTACTGAGTTCATAAATTATACCCAACTTGAGCAATACCGCAATTTCGGCGGAATACGGATAGAAGACAACTACTTTATCACAGAGTCTGGCGCACAGCTTCTCGGCAAGCCTTTGGCTAAGACCATTCAGGAGATCGAAGCACTAAGGGGCTAAGACGCCCCGTTTCTATTTAGACATTGCTTTATAGCGTTCCATTGCTTCCACGAAATAATAATCGGCATAGGTAAGCGGAACGTCTACCTCCGACTTTTGCGGAAGATGCCCTACGCTGTGCATCAGAATAAATCCGCCGTTTGTTCCCGGTACAGCTTTATACAGGCTGGAAGACAAGGTGGTGATCATCGTTTCTGCGGCATTAAAGTATTTGGCACTTTCTTTTTTGCCGGTATAAGTGCTTAACTCAAGTAAAGCAGAAGCCATCACCGAACCTGCTGAAGCATCACGCAACGCATCAGGCACATCAGGAGCATTAAAATCCCAATACGGTATTTTATCGGAAGGCAGATTAGGATGATTTAGTATAAATTCAGCAATATGTCTGGCTTGTTCCAGATATCTTTTATTCTTCGTTTCGCGGTACATCACGGTGTAGCCATATAGGCCCCATGCCTGTCCGCGCGCCCAGGCCGACTCATCCGCATAGCCCTGTGCTGTCCTCTTTTTCTGTACCGCGCCTGTTTCCGGATTATAATTGATCACATGGTAGGAGCTGTAATCAGGCCGGAAGTGGTTCTTCATTGTCGTTTCTGCATGCGTTATCGCAATATTATAAAATGAAGAGTCGCCGGTCACTTTTGCAGCCCAGAAGAGCAGTTCAAGGTTCATCATATTATCAATGATCACAAGATAATCGGACTTTTCAGAATCCCAGGACTTGATACAACCCACCTTAGGATCAAAACGGCTGGCGAGTGATCTCGCGCTGTTGATAAGAATTTCCTTGTACTCTGGTTTTGGATTAATACGACTAGCATTGCCAAAGCTACAGAACATCATGAATCCCAGATCGTGAGTGGTTTTATTATATTGTTCTTTTTCAAGAACCTTAAGT
>DALYUO010000160.1:7601-8935 GCA_031981225.1 Pararcticibacter sp. | reverse complement strand
TCTCTTGTTTGTTCATAAAGATACAGGAGTGTTCCCGGATAAAACCCGCTGCACCACCAGCCAGACCCACTTGTCTCAAACTTATCCGTGGCAGGAAAGTACGTTTTGGGAAACCTGTCGGGCGGAAGGTTCTTCATCATTACCTTATATTGAGCAGAAGCGTCCTGAAAATTCTTGTCGATCGTTTGAACCAGGTCAGTCTTCGGCTTCAGCTGTTTATTTACTGAACAGGCTGTTAAAACAGATAACAGGCAAAGAGTAATTAGTAAGTGTGCTCTTTTCATAATTTATTTCGATATTGGTTATTATTTTTAAATGGGCTCCATTCCAGGACCTTTACCATTGAAGGCGGAACATTCGCCTTTCCTTCTCCATCTATTTGTTCTACTTTTTGAATAAAGAGATTTAACTGCTGTTTATCCTTCCATAACTCCGTATCATAACTGGGCTCCCAGGAGCCTAAAGAATCCTGGCTAAGATCGATAATTTTCCACTTACCATCCCCTAATGATGGAATTATTACAGCCGACGCCCGGCTTCCTCTCTCTTCGTCGCGAAAGACCATCAATAACGAAGCCCTGCGGCCTGCCCCTTTCACCATCACCTGCGGACGGGATATGGGGATTCGTTTAGTGCCAGTACCGCTTAAACTGAAGGTTTTTTTTCTAAAGTCCAGCGACAATGTCTTCCAGTTTTTGCCTTCTTTATAAATAATATGATATTGAGGTATATCCGTTCCTGATTCACGCCAATAGGTAGCAATAAAAGGATTCCCTTTTTCGTCGGCGCACATGGATGTTTGGTTGATCAGCTCACTCTGTTGCGGTATTTTGCATGCATATTCAGCACTCTCCTCCGTAATTGGCAAGACATATTTTTCGCCGGTTGACCTTTCCCATGTTTTGCCTCCGTCTGTCGAACGGGCATAACACATATCATGGTTGCTCGCCACATCAGGACTTTCTCTCCAAACCCAGGAAATGTGGATCGTACCAGAGGCATCTACATAAGATTGACAATAGGCATTTCGCCTTCCTTCTCCGTCAATCAGGTTACGGTGCAATTGGCTCCACTTCTGAGTTCCTATGTCATACTTATTAATCACCAGATTGCCCTGGCCTGATTGCCCGTCGCGGTAAAAGAAAAGAAGATTTCCGCCTGGCATACGGTAGAACTCTGGGTAAGTAACCCGTTCTTCAAGCATACCGGTCATCGGCAATTTCGCCGTAAGGTCTAAAGAACCGGGACTTACGCTCCGGCAATACCGGAGGGCATTATTATGATGATCCCAGGAAACGTGAAGATATCCAGAACCATCCACCATTAAGCTAATG
>DALYUO010000160.1:257-7575 GCA_031981225.1 Pararcticibacter sp. | reverse complement strand
TATTATGAGCATCCGTTACTTTACCCTTGTACTCACTTCGTTTTAACGTCCAGTTTGTATCGGCCGAGTTTCTCTTTCCGACCACAACGTACCCATCATTGTCGTAATAGGCAATATATTGCGTATCCCTGAAGGTAACCAGAGAATTCCTTCTGAATATCACTGCATTAACCGAATTATTTGCCCATGCCTTACCTACATTTACCATTCTGATTTCGGACGACGGCTCAATAGTTTGCGCTTCGGCGCCGACCAGTATTAAAAACAAAGACACAATACAAAGAAGACTTTTCATCTCATTTAACGGTTCTTATTGTAAGAGTGGCACTTTTAAGCCCTTTCGATTTTACCGTTAATTGCATCGCTCCGGGCTTTTCCGAAGACTGGACAATTTCGGTCAGCATACCTTTAAAGACATGCATCTGTGGGTGATGAAATAACTCGAGGCTCGTAGCATCTCCATTAGCCGCTGCTTTATAACGGCCATCTCCTTTTACTTTGAACTGCAGTAAATTGCTGGCATCCGGACAAAGATTTCCTTCAGCATCACAAACTTTAGCGGTTATATAGGCGAGATCTTTGCCATCGGCCAGAATCTCCGTTCTGTCTGCGCTTAGCTCTATATGGTGTGGCTTCCCGGCAGTTTTAATCTCCTCTGAAGCGGCAGCCTTACCATCCTTATCGTAAGCAATTACTTTAATAACGCCGGGCTCATATTTTACATCGTTCCACATCAGGCGGTAACGGGTTTGATTATTTGTATTGCTTTTACTTTGCCGGCCCATACTCTTTCCGTTTACAAAAAGCTCAGCTGATGGATAACTCGTGTAACAGAATACTGGAGTTATTTCGCCTTCCCGGCCCGGCCAGGTCCAATGCGGGAGGACATGGAGGGTTGGTTTCTCTGTGTTCCATTTGCTGCGGTACAGATAGAAACGGTCCTTAGGGATACTTGCCAAATCTATGATCCCAAAATAAGAACTATGAGAAGGCCATTTAGAATCGTATGGCGTTGGTTCGCCCAAATAATCGAAGCCAGTCCACACAAACTCCCCGATCACAAAAGGAAGGTCATCCTGCTTTACAAACTCGTCATCAGGCACCTGCGACCAGTTGCAATATTCAAAATCATAGGAAGAGCTCTGATTATCATCATACTGCTTCATCTTTTGAAACCCGACAGGAAACTTATACACACCTCTGCTGCTCACCGTCGATGCTGTTTCGGTCCCCAGAATAAAGCCCTGTGGCAGCGCATTATTAGCCCGCTCGTACCATGTTGGCTTATAATTGAATCCCGGGATATCCAGTACCGCTGCAAAATTCTTCGTCAGGGCGTCGTTAATCCGGTCCATCCCTACTGTAACAGGTCGGGTAGGATCCTCCCTGTGACAAATGTCCTGAAGCCACTTTGCAATTTTATTTCCACCTTCGGCACTTTGATCGGGCACTTCGTTCCCGATGCTCCACATCACAACGGAAGGACTATTCCTGTCGCGATGGATCATATTGGCCAAATCTTTTTCAGCCCATTCATCGAAATACTGACTATAGCCATTTTTCACTTTAGGTGTTTTCCATTCATCGAATGACTCCACCATCATCATGAATCCCATTTCGTCACATAAAGCCACCAGTTCAGGAGCAGGCATATTATGAGAAGTACGGATAGCATCACAGCCCATGTCTTTTAGCAGAGCTAACTGGTGGCGGAGGGCAGCTGTATTTACAGCCGTACCTAAAGGACCAAGATCATGGTGATTACATACACCCTTGAATTTCCTTATTTCTCCGTTTAACGAAAAACCCTTGGCTGCTTCATATCTAATAGACCTGATCCCAAAACGTGTTTTGTATTCATCTTTGAGCGTTTTTCCTTCATAAAGCCTGGAGACAGCCGTATACAATACAGGTGTTTCAGGAGACCACAAAACCGGATTCTTTACAACCAGGTTCTGTTCAAACTGAGAATCATCGTTTTCCTGAAGGCTCGATGCGAACGAAGCAACTACTGTTTCCCGGGAATCGCGAATCTCTGTTTCCAAACGCAGATCTGCCGTCTTTCCGGCGGGCGCCTCCACTTTTGTTTTTAAGTTCACCTTTGCATATTCCTTTTTTATAACAGGAGTGGTTACATAAGTACCCCAAACCGGAATATGTACGTCTTCCATAACAAACAGATGAACATTGCGGTAAATACCCGCTCCCGGATACCATCTTGATGACTGAGAAAAATTCTCTAGTCGTACTGCAAGCGTATTTACCTCGCCTGCCGGGTTCAGGAGAGATGTAACATCCAGATGAAAAGAATTGTAACCATAGGGCCAGAAGCCTGCTTCTTTGCCGTTGACATATACGCGGGCGTTGCTCATGGCACCGTCAAATAACAAGACTGCTTTTTTCCCGGGAAGGAAACCGGGCACCATAAATTTCAGCCGGTACCATCCGGTCCCGACAAAGGGAAGACCTCCTGTCCTGCCCGATTTAACGCTGGCTTCCTTCTCAAGATTCTGCTCTATCCGAACCTTCTGCAGATCGTTATTCCCGTCAAACGGACCTTTTATCGCCCAGTCATGGGGCACAGACACTGTTTCCCACTTCAAATCGTTAAAGCGGGATTCGATGGCATCGGGATAATCCCCTTGCTTAAACTTCCAGTTCTTATCCAGAAGATATTCTTTTCGAATGTTTTGTGCGGCGACCTGAACTGTCAGCGTTAGCAGGAGCAAAAGATACGTAGTATGTTTTATTGTGGTCATTTTGACTGAAGAGTATAAACGTTGAGCTTGATTACCTGGCTAATATAATAAAAGCCTAAAGCTGCATAATAGTTAAGATTTTATTTATTTTCAACTTTTACCTGCCCTGTCTTAATATTTAGCTTCCAGGGCTTCGGTTCGGGTAATTTCAGCTTTCCTTCCCCGATTTCAACAGGCATCCACAAATACCTTGAATCCCATTGAGAGGATGGTCGCCACTGGTCGCCCATAAAAATAACGCTTGTATCTTTTGATCCCGCCACCTTTATCAGCATCGTTGATTGCGAACCGTACGTCTTACTTTCAGGAGGTGCAATATCTTTAAATTCAGACCATGGTCCCTTTAAAGATTTAGCAGTTGCAAATTTATTAGGATTGGGGTCCCAGCCTGTCAATGCTGATCCTATTGCATAGTATAAGCCATTATAGTGAACGATCGCACCACCCTCTAATGGGGCGCTGATGAAACAGGTTTGTTCTGCAACGTTCATGTAATCTTCAGAAAGCTTCGCTATATAAAAGCCTCTTGTCGGGCGGCTCTCAAACACCAGGTAAGAGGTGCCATCATCATCTATAAATTGTCCAATATCCCTGCTTTCCAGCCCAAGTGGCCTGAAGCTTTTAACGAATTTGTATTCGCCGTCCACTTTATCACTCACAGCAACTCCAACTCTCGCGAATTTATAACTCCTGTCGTCCAGGTGCATATACATCACGAACTTTTTTGTTCTGTCGTTATAATACACTTTGGGACGCTCGAGTACCCAGCCTGCGCCAAGGCTTTCGGGATCAGAAAACTGTATCTTTTTCAGAAATTTCCAGTTTACAAGATCTTTTGATGAATAACATCCCACATACCGGAACTCCGGAAGGTTATCCTTAGCCCGGTATTCACCGAACCAGTAATAGGTGGACCCTTTTTTAATGATACCACCACCGTGGGCCTGGATATGGTTACCATTGTCATCCGGCCATACGACGCCAGGATATATGATTTTTTCATCCTTGTCCTGAGCAGTGAGTGAAACAGCCGACATAAACAGGATCGTAAAAACTAATAATGCCGTTCTGAAGTTAATAGAGTTCATCTCAGTTTTAATAATTGTTAAAATTCTATAGTTTTCTTCTGTCCGTTTATAAAAGTTAACACGACCTTTCCCGCCCCTTTGCTATAGTTAACTTTGGTTACCGGCACCAGTTCATCGTTCCTCCACTTTTCACCTGACTTCTTCCACAACATCAATGTTCCATATATATCATCTTTAGCTGAAGAAGGATCAAACGTGTCCTCTACGTTGATCACCACGCTTTCGTCGGATACAGGATTCAGACCTTTTGAATAAACCGTTTCTGTTTTATTCCAGCCACAGAGCGGGACCAGCGCGAGCTGATAAATGCCATTATCGACAATTTTAACTTTTCGTCCCCTTACGCTAAGGGTCCGTTCCTTAATATCCTTCGAAATTACCGGAAGCGAGTAATGTCCCAACCGGATTTCACAGGCAACAGAACTATTGTTCCTGTCTATCCGTAATATGCCGTTGGGAAGAGTGATCTCGGCCAGATTCAGCTTAACATTTTCGTCAGCGGCAAATACAGCATCCCGGTAATAAACTCCATCTGCATATTTTTTAAACGTGTACATACGTACGGCTTCCCAGCTCGTCAGTCCATTTTTATAAACATAAGCCATAGAAACTTCTCCATTTTTGCCATCGGCCTGCCATGGAAACGCGCTGTTATACGACAACCTGGTGTAATTTTCAGTGCCCTGATAAACGCCTACGGTTTTGCTGAAGCACCATGCCCGTATTTCTGATGCTCCGATATTGGGATAGTTTGTAATAAGGATGTTCGATCTATTTACGAACTTGTTATAAACCTCTCCTTCCCTCAGTTCTTCCCACCAGGCCCCTTCATTTTCGGCAGCAGTCCAGAAAGGGCTTTGTGGAGGAACAAGCAATCCAAGAAATAATTTCCCTAACCAGAACACGCTCCCACGGCAACTATAGGATTGAACAGCCGGTTCAAAAGCACCATAAAAGCCCAGTGTTGGAATGCTGTCCTGAAGAAAATCAGGGTTTTCAAGGAACTGAAGAATCGTACCTGAGGCAATGCGTCTCATCCATCCGTAGTTAATGTCGTGACGAGGACTAAAGCCCATTAAGGGAAAAGGTACAGCTGCTCCCATACGGTAAGAGATACTACGCCCCCACATGATCATTTCTCCTTTTCTCGAAAACATGTAAGGGTAATTATCCTGAAGCTCATTAAAGTTCTTTTCCAATCGGGCCGAATACTCAGGATAATATTTTTTTCCGAAGTATTCAGACCATATTTTTCCATACATCTGAAAAGCCCACATACTGTAGTAATCGTAATAAGGACTATCATTATACCAGCCCTGGCCCTCATATTGAGACAACGATTTCCCGATCAGGTCTTTCAGCAAATTCTCATTAACTGTATACCCCTGGCTTTTATAGAAGCTGAGGATCAGAATATTAAAATAGCGCCAGTTCATCCCAATAGTAGGGCCATCACCATAGCTCAACATGGTTTTTGCCAGCTTTTCCTTCAACTCTCCGCTAAGCGGATCCCAAAATATTTCAGGTGAGGTCAGCAAGGACGCCGCTAAACCTCCAAATTCAACTAATGTCTGGCTGGGCCCGCCGTTCGCAGGCCGGGGCGCTATGTAAGTATCACTCTGAGGGTCGACCAGCCGCGATAACTGGTGCCGGTAGTAATCGCCCACTTTTACTCCATTCAGTTCCAAACCTGGATGCTCCTTCAAAAGCGGACCGGCAATGAACATCGTGCGGCACAGTCCCTCAAGCTTTTCTACAGCTACCTGTACGGCATTTCGGGGATAGCTCTTTCCGGGCTGCTTTGGAAATTTCATGGGATCGTCAAGTTCACGAACGTAACTAAAAGCGCCCGACAATAAGTATAATCCGGCTTCCTTCCAGTGTTTCCTGGTAATCCCGGTAAAAGGACTCTTTTTGTAATCAGGGTTGTTAATCTGAAAAACCTGTTTCCCATCCACAGTCTTTTTCAAACGTGAAATACTGTCTGCTGAGACTACCTGACCATTCGCTATACCGGCAATAAAGGCGATACCCAGAGTTAAAAAAGTTTTAATTATCCTCATTGCAATAGCCTCCATTATTTCTGATACACCCTGACATAGTCAACCTCAAACCGACGAGGGAACCTCGTTCCCGAAGGATCGCCACCGTTGTCCCCGCCAACGGCCAGGTTCAAAAGTATGTAATGAGGCTGTTTAAAAGGCTTAAACCCACTGCCGTCGGTATTGACGAGATCATCCAGAGCCACTTTATTTAGCAATTCGTCATCAACGAACAGGCTGATACTGTTCTCATCCCAGTCCATCCGCCAGATATGAAATTTAGAGGCCCACGACGGATCCTGGAAATCTTTTACAGCTTTGGTTTTGCTATACCATTTTGCTTTATTTTTCACATGGGTTCCGCATGCAATATTTGCCAGGATATTACCTTTATAATACTCCATGATATCAATTTCTCCATTTGAAGGCCAAGGCTGGCTAACCCCCAAAGTCCAAAATGCAGGCCACATCCCCGGGCTGATATCTATGCGGCCCCTCATTATAAATCTTCCATACTTCCAGTTATGAATACCTCTCGTATTTATACTTGACGAGGTATACTCAACGTTTCTTCGACCAGACCGCCAATCGGCTCCGCTTTCACGATAACCAGGATTAGGAAATATTTCTTTGCGCGCCTCGATGATCAGCAAACCTGAATCACAAAAAGCATTATCCTCCTGATACCACTGCAACTCGTTATTTCGGACGAAGCCCTTTTCAAATTCCCAGTTTTTAGGATCGGGTTTACCTTTAACATTGAATTCGTCGGCCCATACCAACTTGTAACCCTCATCCGGACTTAATCCCTGAGCTATTGCACTGAAAGAAGCGACCACGAAAGCGGAAGTCAGTATTAGATTTAGCCTTATATTCATTTGTACCTCTTTTTTATATGTACTCTACAGCCCCCAACCGTCTTAATTAAACAATCTGTACGTCCTGCACCCTGATACCAAATTTAGCAGGGTGCAGAACGTTACTACAGCTATTCTGTTTTAACAAGCTTGAATCTCTTAATTTTGAAGCCCTGCTCGTTCTGGATATAATTAACGCAGACGCCGAGAGTAACTTCTTTTCGTTCTGCGAGGGTAAATTCCGCCACAGGATTACTAAAAGGCGCGTATCCAAGCGAGTTGCCTGCGATTGCATTAAAATCCGGCAAAGAGGTGCCTTCTGCTACTACAATATATGCGGGATCTTTTGTTCCTTTCCAGCTGAATTCTACAACCTGAAAAGTGTATTTCCCTGCAGGAAGCGTTGTTGTTTGATAAATTTTTCCGTTAGTAATATATGGGGACCCCCAACCACATTCCATGTTCATTCCCCCTCCGTCGTCTGTAGTGAATCCGCCATATCCGCCATGGCTTTTAGCGGCAGCATTGGCAGTCCAGTCTGCGAGGGTTCCCCACCTGCCGCCGGGAGCCAT
>DALYUO010000160.1:0-247 GCA_031981225.1 Pararcticibacter sp. | reverse complement strand
ATAAAAGGGTAACCCGTATTCTTTAAATATTTAGAAGTTACGTCTCCCAATTCACTTGCAGCGATCACCTTATCTGCATCTATAACCACATTTACACTCTTCTTTTCTATATCCAGGGAATGCCGGCTTGGGTTTTCAAGAGTTATCGCTATAACTAACTGTTTTCCGGCATTGCTTTCAATAGCTTGAAAATTGACAACTAAATTAAGCGGTGCGCTGATACGGTTACCAGGAATGGACACCTTTG
>DALYUO010000159.1:10550-11450 GCA_031981225.1 Pararcticibacter sp. | reverse complement strand
TGCCCTTATACAGTGCATTCTGATTGACGGCAGGCTTACTTTCTTTCGTAGTTTCCTTTGTCGGCGTAGCCACCGGAGACGACGTGGTTTTTTGCGGAGCGCTAACAGCAGGGGCATCTTCACTTTCCTGAGTAACAACAGATTTCTCGCTGCTCTCAGATGAAGGCGTCGGAACAGTCTCTGCATCCGGAAGCACTCTATCGGGAGGAGTATTATTTGCATTGGGATCCACAGAAGGTTCTTCAATACTCATAAAATCGTCACCCATACCTTCTTCAGAAGTACCATAGTTCACCACAATGCCTCCGGTACCCACTTCCTGCGGAACAGGCATTCCAAAGACAATCAGATAACTTATCAGCAAAAACGCAGCCATCAGTCCCCCTGAAATGAGGAGGGCTTTTGGATAGTTATTTTCTTCCTGGTATTGCATGATCTTATTTTGGTTCTGTTGCTAAAACAAGTTTAACTCCCATTTTGTTAGCAATATCCATTATCTGGACTACATCCTGTATCGCAACCGTCCGGTCAACACTCAGGATGATAGTCAGTTCCTCAACCTGTTGTTTATATACCAAAAGCCGTGGCTGTATTTCCTCAAGGTTTACCGGTTGCTTATCAAGGAAATATTCCAGGTCCTTGGTAACTGCTATACTAACGGTCTTTTTCGATATGGATTGTCCCGAATCTGAACGCGGAAGCAATAACTTGATCACGTTTGGATTCGTTACTGTCGAGGCTATCAGGAAGAACAACATCAGGAAAAACATGATATCGTTCATCGCAGAAGTTTGAACTTCTGCAGCCGGTCGGTTTCTTCTTCTTAAATTCATAATCTCCCTTTCTACCGTCCTGGTTCTTCTAACAGGTCGATAAACTCAATAGCGTCCGTTTCCATCT
>DALYUO010000159.1:9868-10540 GCA_031981225.1 Pararcticibacter sp. | reverse complement strand
TAAGGATCACGCGGTCAACCATGATGTTTAAAACATGATAGCCTACATAAGCAAAGATACCAATCATCAAACCGGTGGCAGAGGTGATCATTTTTTCGTAAAGACCTCCCGAGATAATACCAATGCTGATGTTATCGGATAATGAAATATTATAAAATATTCTGATAACCCCTGATATCGTACCAACGAATCCAAGCATAGGAGCGATACCGGCAACGATACCCAGGATACTGATGTTTTTCTCAAGTTTCGAAACTTCAAGCTTTCCTACGTTTTCGATAGCGCCTTCAATATCTTTAATAGGGCGGCCTATTCTCAATAAGCCTTTCTGCAACATGCGGCCGAGTGGAGTATTGCTGTTACGGCAAAGAGCTACTGCCGAATCAAGTTTCCCTGATATAATGCTTTGTTTTACCTGAACCATAAGATTCGATTCGTTTCGGGATGCCTTCCTGATGGTTAGATATCTTTCTATAAATATTACAAGGCCGAGAAAGGCAAGTATTCCCAGAGGAATCATTACCCAGCCTCCTTTTACCAACAGGTCCATAAATCTCAATTCCTGCGCCTGTTGTGCTGCCTGCGCTGCAGCTGTCGCAACGGTGTCGGGGTTAACTGTAGAATCAATCTGTAATAGAAACATGTGTGTTATTGTTTTATTTTATCTTTAAA
>DALYUO010000159.1:7511-9858 GCA_031981225.1 Pararcticibacter sp. | reverse complement strand
ACGTAAAAATCCAGGCTTCCTTGTTAAAGCTGTTTTGAATTCGCCTTTTTTCCTGGTTTGCTTCCTCATAGGTATTGTATGAACCCAGGCTTATCTTGAACTTGGGTTTGCGTGTGTCTTCAATGATCCGGGCTTTAACGCCCCGGCTATGCATGAGCTTTAAATAGGTTTCAGCTTCAGAGCGTAAAGCCAATGAAGCGCCTATCACTTCATACGTAGGAGTGACTTCCACCGGTTTATCAGCGGCCGGAGCCTTAATGCCTGCAGAGTCTGTAACTTTAGGCGACTGAGCATTTGCGGTCGGTATACTGTCCTTTTGTGAAGTGGTGTCAGGAACTACTGCAGGTGCGGCTGCCGGTACCTGCGGCTTATTGGCCGATAGCGGCTTGTCTGCCTCCAGGTTGAAAAACTGAGGGTAGAATACATAGGTTAAGCTGCCTGCAATCAAAAGCAGGATGGCTATCACACCAATGGCCTGCCAGATGTTTGTTGGATTGGCTGGTGTATCTGCTTCTGCCGGTGCGGCCAAAACAGGTTCATTCACAGGAGGCAAAGGCTGCGTCGCCCTCTTCTGAATAATCGAAAAGGCTGGATCCTTGATCGGCAGCAATCCAAACTGCTCGCCGGGTACAAGAGAGGGCTTCATGGAAAGATGACCATGTGAAGTATAGAGGGTGCCTATCGGCGATAGGTTTGCGCTTCCATCTGTTTCCAGCGAATGCCGGACACTATCTGTGAATTTATTGATAAAATAGCGGGAAGACGCTTCAGAGATTTTCTTGGCAAATGAAACATATCGTATCAGCTCTCCATTAACTGATTCTACCGCCTTAAATGCTATTTCTTCAGCAGGTGGATATAAAACACCATTCTCTCTGTCGTAACGTGCAGATATCTTCTTTTTATAAAAGGTGCCAATACCGGGGAGGCCTATTTCTTGATGATCTTTTAGTAGTTCCGATATATACAGCGCAATATCCATCCCGGTAAAATTAATCTAAAATATTTATGCAGCCAAACTATCAGAAGGAATAGTTTAATCCGCCAATAATATTTAACCCAACTTTAGGATAATACAAATATCTCTCGTATTTATTGCCAAAGATATTATTGGCACGAAGGAAAATACCTACTTTCTCTTTGTAAAGATACTCCGCTCCGGCGCTAAAATCGACATAGCTCTTAAGCTTTACAATTTCAGGAGTTTGCGAACCTGAATAGATCAGGGCTGAAGTTTTATCATTAACTACAATCTCACCATCAATAGTAATTTTCTTGTTGATGATAAAGCGCGCGTTCGAGAATAATCTGAAGTCGGGCTGAAACCATGCTTCTTCCTGAGTATCCATATTGTAATTATTGATATTCAGTCTTCCCAGCCAGCTTAACTGTTCAGATATTTTTACACTAATCTCGCCTTCCAGTCCGGTTACCTTAGCATCGTCATAGATCACATTAAAGCGTTCCGGGCGCGTAATGTCATTCCTGAACAGAGGCATAGATTCCAGCTTTTTGTAAAAAAGCATAGCCTTATAGCCAAAGCCAGCTCCCGCGTTCCCCTTGATACCACCATAGGCGTATGTTTTCTCAACCGCATTGCTTATAGCTAAATTACTATTCAGATAGGGGTTTAAGTTGGAGAATTCCCTTATAGTCGACTTATTTACATTTCCTGTAAAACCTCCAAAGATCGTTGCAAACTCAGGAACGATCGGAACTTCAGCTGTTACTGCAGGAAACAAGTTAAACCGCGATGCGTCTCCGAATTCCTGAACCAGGTTCACACCGATAGAAAGTTTATAAGTAGGTCCCTGTAGCTTAATATATGGGTTTGCCCTGAAAATATGGTTTCCAATAGATACCGAATCTTTGGTTTGAGTGAAATCTGCTGATGTATTAAGTCCTATGTTAAACTGTTTCCAAACTTTATTGTAAAAGCCACTTAGCGCCAGAGAGGTTTCCTTCGCATTAAATTTGTCGGAAAGCAAATAACCATCTGCCTTAAGTGCGTAATCCGATGTTTCATTCTCTCCATAGTTCTTTATCAGCTCGCCCCGGAGACTTACTGTTCCATATCTTTGTTTTTCAGGATTGGCGTTAATAGGGCGAATTGAATCGCGCATTGTTCCATAAAAGTAAGTCGAGTTACGGTCAAAGCCGAGTTCGCCGTTCAGCGTGATCTTATCCAGCACGCTTTTACCGAAGATCCCTATTTCCTGCCTCGAAAATTGCTGCTTACTTAAGTTCCCTTCCTGGTTGAAATGTTTGAAAAACGCTCCTGCCTGCAGCGCCTCATCCGGACCGGTATTAAGATACAATTCCGCAAGGCCGGTGCTGAAATTCCCAA
>DALYUO010000159.1:6532-7501 GCA_031981225.1 Pararcticibacter sp. | reverse complement strand
GTTGTCTGATATCGCTGTGTAATTCGAGCTTTTTATCCAATACAGAATATTTGAGCTTCGACTTCATCGCCTTTGTACTGTTGAGATCAGGGCTCCTTCTGATCTTTGCCGCATCGGCAAGCACCGGTTTATACGGACGTTCTACAACGATTTCTTCTGTGAGTGCTCCCGTAGGCTTATCAGTCTTTTTCTCCTCCGGTTTATCCTGTGCAAAAGAAGCAGCAGACACCAATAAAATAGAAAGTGTAAGTTTATACTGAATATTTTTGAGTCTCATTGTACTATTTCTTCTTATTAAGTTGATCAAGCTTTTCTTTGGCAGTTGGTATAATGTCGTCCTTGCCTTCATAATTATCTATTACACTTTGAAGCGTACTCTTTGCCTGAAATATGTCTTTTAAAGCCACATAATTATCTGCCAAAAGAATAAATCCTTTGGTAACCCAGTAATCATGCGATTCCAATTTCACCAGCTCAAAGATGGTCTTCTGCGATGCTTTATAGTCACCACTTTGGTATTGTAAATAGGCAACGAGGTACTTAGCCTCAGCTCCGGTAACCGTAGTTGTTTTACCGGCAACATCTGTAAGCTCTTTTACGGCCGAGGTTGTATCACCTTTCGCTAAATATGCTTTGCCAGCATATAATCCTGCACGGTTCTTATCCTCTTCAGACGACCTGTTAAATTCCCTTACCAGTTTTACATACTTAAGCACATCGTCGGGCATGTTCATTGAGCTGTAAGCCTCCATCAGGTTGTTTACTGCAAATCCGTAATTTGCTTTATATTCCGATGTAAGCTCAAGTTTTTTGAGATACACAACCGCTTCGTTATATTTCTTTTGGTTCAAGTAAAGCTTCGATATACTGATTAAAGCCCTTTCTGTATACTCACTCGTCCAGTCATTCAGGATGAACGTATAATCAGGAATTGCTTCGTCAGGACGGTTTAGCTTAACCAGGCTCTCG
>DALYUO010000159.1:623-6522 GCA_031981225.1 Pararcticibacter sp. | reverse complement strand
ACTTATCGAAATACGCATTCACTGCGTCGAAAGCAGCCTGATAGTCGCCTCTCAGGAAAAGATTATTAGCCGCCTGGAAAGTGATATTATCCTGTTCTGAGGTACTTAAATTACCAATGCTCGTTGTATTGGCATACGCCAGGAATCCGTTTGCATCAGCTTTATCAAGATAAATGTTTTTGATCGACTCGAGAGCTAGTTTAGCTTCATCGGTAGTAGAATAATCTTTTACTACTCTCTGGAAAGTGGCAAGAGCGCCTTCGTTGTCATCCTGATTGTACTGAACCAGTCCGATAGTAACCAGGGCTCGCGGCACATAACTGCTTCTCGGATATTTCTCTATTAGAACCTCTAAATCACTCTTTGAGCGGGCGTTATCTCCTTTAACAAAATAAGTATAAGCTATTTCAAAACCAGCGTCATCGGCGTAGTTTGAATTCGGGAACTGCTGTAAGAGCGACTGATGCGTTGCGATCTTAGCGTCGTTCTGTCCCTGAAGACCCTCGATCATACCTCTCTGGAAGAGCGCATAGTCCTTGCCGTCGCTGTTCCAGGCTATAATCTTATTATACTGCTGAAGGGCCATTCCATAGTTTTTAAGCACGAAATACGAGTCGCCGAGACGGAGAGTGGCGTCATTAACCGTATTCTTGTCTTTATCGTCGCCTCCTAAGAAACGAGCGAAATAATTAGCGGCCTTACTATAGCTTTCATGCTGAAACGCCGAATACCCCAATGCATAGTTCGCAAAATTATAAACATCGGTTTTGCGTGCAGCCGGCATCGCCAGGAATTTTTCAAACTGAGCTACAGATTCACCGTATTTGCGCACCTCAAACATCGCCTCAGCGAGCCAGTAAGTAGCAAGCGCATGCAGTTCATCATCTATAGCGTTGTTCTGCGAACGCATAAATAAGGAGATACTATTCTCAAAAGCCCTTTCATTGTAGAACTCAAGCCCTCTGAAATAGGTGACCTTCTGATACACTGCTTTAGTCTCCTCATTTTTATTCTGGATGGTTTCCAGGATATTTACAGCTTCTTTATAGTTCTTCGTAGAAAGGAGCACTTCACCTAATAAGGTCTTTGCTTCATTGATCTTCGCCGAACGGGGATATGTTTTTATAAATTGCTGTACGGCATCCAGAGCCACTGAATAAAAATCAAACTCATATGATAATTTCGCATAATTTAGCAGACCTTCTTCCTTTAATTTAGGGTCGAAATCCAGTCGCGACGCCCTGAAAAATGCATTTCTTGCGCTCTGCTTATTGTTTGTTTTGATAAAGGCCTGTCCCAGTACAATCATCCCGTTCTGGTAATGAACGTCCGGACTGCCCATTTTCTCGAGTTCTTTAATTGCTTTCTGGGGATTATTAAGCTGCATATAAATAAAACCCATCTGGTAATTATCCTGATTGTTCTGGGTCTTTCCGGCGTCTAAAGCCTGAAATTTCAGGTAGTAGTCAAGTGACGTTTTATAATCAGACCTTGCAAAATAAGTCGCAGCAACAATCCTGTACATCTCAGGCTTATACTGCGCATCAATAACGTCGATGGCAGGGATTGTATAGGCTAAAACATCGTCGTACCGTTTGTCGAGGAAGTATAATGCTGAAATGTAGTATGGATAACTTGCCTGGTAAGCGGTTGAGTTTTTCAATCGCTCAAATTCACGCAATGCAGTCTTATAGTCGGCACTCAGGTAATTCAGGTAAGCATAATAGTAAATAGACGATTCGTTATAGTCGCCCTTTTCGTCTTTAAGCTTAGCGAATAAAGGCTCAGCATCATTATACCTTTTCGTGGAGAAGTAGGAGTAGGCCAGCTTAAAGCGATACTCATCGTTTTCTTTTCCCGCCAGGTTTGCAGAACTGGTTTTAGTAAACCATTCTATTGCCTTTTCATAATTCTTCCGGGCAAAAAACGATTTTCCCATCTGAAAGTAAGCCGATTTTGTATTGGCGCTGGACGGATATTCACGGATGAAAGCCAGAAACAGGCCTTCAGCGTTCGTGTTTCCCAGCTCCAGTGCACATACCGCCTGGTAAAACTGCGCATTCTCCTTGAGCAAGGATATCTGCTTGTTGTCTGCAAGCGATTGCGACGAAGGCGAAGTGCGCGATTGCTCAACCTTACTGAACTGTTCGCTCGCAGCGGCATATTTAGACTTTTGAAAAAGTTCAATACCGCTTTTGTAAGCCTGATTTATAGTAAACCACTCCGTTTGCTGAGCATTCGTTACTAAAAGTGATGAACAAAATATTGAGGTAAGCAGAATATATTTTCTAAGCATGTCTTATAGTAAAATTGCGAAGTTAACAGTTATAGACAGATACATTGACATAAGAAACTAACAGATGTTGAAAATCTGCCAAAAGTAACGTTTCTGCATTCAAAAGTGAAATTAGATTATGAGATATGAGATAATAGATATGAGGAATGAAATATGAGCCTCACGTTATCCCTTGACCATGTCCAGTTCTTGCTTTCTGCTTCAGCTTTTTGCTTTCTGCTTTTCGCTTTTCGCTTTCTGCTTTTCGCTTTTCGCTTTCAGCTTTCTGCCAGTATCTTGATTCTTGTATCTAATATCTCAAATCTCATCACTCAGATCTCAGATCTCATCACTCAGATCTCAAATCTCAAAATCACGGCTTCTGTCCCGCCAGGAGATACAAAACAGCCATTCTGATAGCCACGCCATTCTCTACCTGGTCCAGTATAATAGATTGCTTGCTGTCTGCAACATCGCTGGTTATTTCCACCCCTCGGTTTACCGGACCGGGGTGCATGATGGTTATCTCCTTGTCTAAAGAATTAAGAATTTGTTTGTTGAGCCCGTAGAGCATCGAATATTCTCTGAGCGAAGGGAAATATTTAATATCCTGGCGTTCCAGCTGAATCCGGAGCATATTGGCAACATCGCACCATTGCAAAGCCTTCAGCAGGTCGAACTCAACCTTTACGCCCAGCGTATGGATATACTTTGGAATGAGGGTAGTGGGGCCGCATACCATTACTTCGGCGCCGAGTTTATGCAGACAAAGGATATTCGACAGAGCCACACGGGAATGAAGGATATCTCCAATAATCGCTACTTTTTTTCCGGCAACATCGCCATATTTCTCTCTTATAGAAAAGGCGTCGAGCAGGGCCTGCGTAGGGTGTTCATGAGCGCCGTCGCCCGCATTCACTATTTGAGCATTCACCTTACGGCTCAGGAAAACGCCCGCGCCAGGGTAGGGGTGCCGCATCACGATCATATCCACCTTCATAGCAAGAATGTTATTGACTGTGTCGATCAGGGTTTCACCCTTACTGACAGAAGAGGAAGAGGCCGCAAAATTAATAACATCGGCCGACAGACGCTTTTGAGCAAGTTCAAAAGAAAGTCGGGTTCGCGTAGAATTTTCAAAAAAAATGTTGGCAATAGTTACATCCCGAAGAGACGGAACTTTCTTGATGGGGCGGTTAAGTACATCCTTAAAGGTATCTGCAGTTTCAAAAATCAGCCGGATATCGTTTTCGTTTAAGTCTTTAATTCCCAGAAGGTGACGTGTACTTAGGTTCTGACCTGGTTCTGCCATTGTATATATATTCAGTTTATTTCTCAGACAACAAAATTACCTTATCCTCACTATCGGCTTCCTTCCAGTTCACTATTACCTTCTGTGAGTTAACAGAATCTACCTGTATACCGATATAGTTTGGCTCGATCGGCAGATCCCTGGAGTAGCGGCGGTCTACCAGCACCAGTAGTTCAACCTTAGCCGGCCTGCCGAAAGCAAGCATAGCGTCGAGCGCCGAGCGGATGGTTCTTCCGGTCCATAGTACATCATCCACCAGGATCACTTTCTTCCCTTCAATGATAAAATCAATCTTCGTAGCATTCGGAACAAGCGGACCCTCGCGCCGGCGAAAGTCGTCCCTGAAGAAGGTAATGTCGAGATTGCCGTTTAGTATTTTCGTCGCCGGAAGAATGTTCTGTAATTCGGCAGCAATTCTGGCTGCCAGGAACGGACCTCTTGGTTGAATACCAAGAATAACCGAATCAGAAAAATCATTATGATTTTCAATCAACTGATGACAAAGTCTTTTGATTGTTATCTGAAACTTTTGTCCATCGAGCAGAGTTAAGTTTTGCATCAGTTTGGATTTGGCCAAAAATAAAAAAAATATGATATACAACGAAAAAAGCCCTGCCGATTTTGCGGCAGGGCTTTAATTTATCAGAATCCGGTATTATTCGGCTTCTTCGTCAGATTTCTTAGCTTTACGTGCCTTGTTTTCAGCACCTTCCATCTGCTCTTTCAATTGTGCAAGAACGCCCAGATCACCTAAGGTAGATCTTTCAACAGATTCTTTCACTTTTTTAACTGCATTAGAAGTAGCTTTCTGATCATTCTTTTTCTGTGAAACTTCAGCAGAACGAGCTTCAGATCTTGCATCTTCCCAGATACGTGAGTGGGAAACTACAATACGCTTAGCATCTTTACTGAATTCGATAATCTTGAATTCAGCAGTTTCGTCTACTTTAAGAGGCTTGCCATCTTCCTTAATTGAATGTTTGCTAGGAGAGAATCCTTCAACACCATAAGGCAATGCAACAATAGCACCCTTATCACTTACTTTAAGAACCGTACCTTCATGAATCGAATCTAATGTAAAGATCGTTTCGAAAGTATCCCAAGGGTTTTCTTCCAGTTGCTTGTGACCTAAGCTAAGCTTACGGTTTTCTTCATCAAGCTCAAGAACTACCACATCCAGCTCTTCACCAACTTTAGTGAACTCGTTAGGATGGTTAACTTTCTTAGACCATGAAAGATCTGAAATGTGAATCAGGCCATCGATACCTTCTTCAATTTCAACAAACACACCGAAGTTAGTCATGTTCTTAACAACAGCTTTGTGCTTGCTTCCTACAGGATATCTAGCAGCAATGTTCTGCCAAGGGTCAGGAGTTAACTGTTTAACGCCAAGGCTCATCTTCCGCTCGTCGCGGTCTAATGTTAATACCTGAGCTTCAATTTCGTCTCCAACCTTAAGGAATTCCTGAGGATTGCGCAGGTTCTGCGACCATGACATTTCTGATACGTGGATCAAACCTTCAACACCAGGGGTGATTTCAAGGAATGCACCGTAATCAGCAACTGTAACAATTTTACCTTTAACCTTAGAACCAACTTCAATAGTAGTATCAAGTGATTCCCAAGGATGTGGTGTAAGTTGTTTCAAGCCAAGGGCAATACGTTTTTTCTCATCATCAAAGTCAAGTACAACCACATTGATCTTCTGATCAAGTGACAATACTTCTTTCGGATGTTCGATACGTCCCCATGAAATATCTGTGATATGCAGTAAACCGTCAACGCCGCCAAGGTCGATAAACACACCGAAGTCAGTGATGTTTTTAACGGTTCCTTCAAGAACCTGACCTTTTTCAAGCTTAGCAACGATTTCTGTTTTCTGGTTTTCAAGATCGTCTTCAATAAGAACCTTGTGAGACACAACCACATTCTTAAATTCGTGATTGATTTTCACTACCTTGAATTCCATTGTTTTGCCAACGTAAATATCGTAATCACGGATTGGCTTAATGTCAATCTGAGATCCCGGTAAGAAGGCCTCAACACCCATGATGTCAACGATCAGACCACCTTTAGTACGGCTCTTAACAAAACCGGTAATGATAGTGTCGTTTTCCAAAGCTTCGTTGATGAGCTCCCATGACTTCTGAGTTTTTGCACGCTTACGTGAAAGAACCAACTGACCATTAACGTCTTCCTGAGATTCAACAAAAACATCAACCTGATCACCAACCTTTAGGTCTGGTGTATCACGGAATTCGGAAAGTGATACCATACCATCAGATTTAAACCCGATGTTAAGTACTACATCC
>DALYUO010000159.1:0-613 GCA_031981225.1 Pararcticibacter sp. | reverse complement strand
ATACAACAATACCGGTGATGATCTCACCTTTGCTGATCGAATTAAAAGTACCGGCATACATTTCTTCAAGTCTGGTACGTTCTTCTGAACTGTAGTTACCAAAACCTTTTTCGTCTGCATCCCAATCAAAATCGCCTGAAGGCGTTACCAGTGTTTTAGACTTAATGTCTTCAATTGACAATGAATCAGCTTCTGACTCAATGCTTTCTTTTTCTTTAACCGTCGTGGTTTCTTCGCCATGGAGTTCTGCTGATTTAGCATGTAGCTCCTTTTCTGCTTCTTGTTTTTTGGCCATTAATTAATTTTTCTCCTTTTTCCTGATTTAAATCAGGACTGCAAAGGTAGGTAAATTCATTTTTATTCTGAAGAAAATTTATTTATTCTTTTATTGACTTGCAGAACGATTGATAGCATCCTTCATTCGCTGATAATGAATAACATAGATAAAAATAAAACTTATCGGTGTTTGGGTCTGTTACCTGAATGTATCAGTTAAAACAAATTTTACCATGAAAGACCCGGAAGAAAGAAACAACGAAATATCAAAAGGCGAAGATGAAATATCTGCCGCAAAAACAGATGTCAATGCAACAGAGAAGCCTGCGGACGATGG
>DALYUO010000158.1:0-11497 GCA_031981225.1 Pararcticibacter sp. | reverse complement strand
GCTTCTTATTTTTATTGCACGCGATTATAAAATTGTATTTTTTATGTACGTTTGAAAAAAGACATTAAAATGGATACAAGGCTTCTTTCAGGATTCAATCTGCTCGCCAAACCCACGGGTGCGGTTTGCAATCTGGATTGCGCTTATTGCTATTATCTTGAAAAAGAAAAATTGTATCCGGGGGCTGACAGCTTCAGGATGAGTGACGAAACACTGGAGACATTTACGAGAAAATATATCCATGAACAGCCTGGTCCCGAAGTTACCTTCGTTTGGCAGGGCGGAGAACCTACTTTATTGGGATTAGATTTCTTCAAAAATGCCTTACTGCTTCAAAAAAAATACGGCAGCGGAAAAATAATTCATAATTCATTTCAGACAAACGGGGTTCTTTTAAACGACGAATGGTGTAAGTTTTTCAAAGACCATAACTTCCTGATAGGTATATCTATTGACGGTCCCGAGGCACTTCATGACGTTTACCGTATTAATAAGGGCGGCCAGGGCACCTTTGCAAAGGTGATGAGGGGCATCGAGCTGCTGAAAAAACACAGGGTCGAGTTTAACACCTTAACCGTCGTGAATAACGTCAATGCAAAAAAGCCTCTCGAAGTATATAACTTTTTAAAGCAGGTCGGCAGTGGTTATATTCAATTTATACCTATTGTTGAGCGTATTGCTGACAACTATTCCCCTTCCGATCTCGCACTCATTTTACCTGAATATCAGGGTGAGGCTGAATTAACTTCCTGGTCTGTCCCTCCCCTGGAATACGGAAAGTTCCTTGTCTCGATTTTCAACGAGTGGGTAAAAAGAGATGTAGGACGCTATTTCGTCCAAATATTCGATGCTACGCTGGCTAATGAAGCAGGTATGCCGGCTGGTGTCTGCGTATTCAATGAGCGTTGTGGTAACGCCCTTGCCGTTGAACACAACGGCGACGTTTTCTCATGCGATCATTTTGTGTATCCAGAATATAAAATCGGGAACATTAATAATACTTCGCTCAAAAAAATGCTTCTTCTCCCGGAACAGAAAAAATTCGGTAACGATAAATACGATTCTCTGCCTCGTCAGTGCAAAGAATGCGAGGTATACAGATACTGCCGAGGTGAATGTCCCAAAAACAGATTTATAAACACCAAAATGGGCGAAGCGGGACTTAATTACCTTTGTGACGGATACGAGTTATTCTTTCGTCACGTAAAACCGCACATGAAATTCATGGCCAATGAGCTGGCGCATCAAAGGTCGCCCGCAAACATTATGTACCAAAAGATCCGTTGACGGTACAACGCCTGAAAGCCCCCTGCGGTCCCACACATAACTTTTCGTGCCCTTTCCCGCTGTAAATCCGCCATTTTACAACAGCAAAAAAAGCCGGCCCCGACAAGGAGGAAGCATATAAAAACAAAAGACTTTGAATATCGCGATCTTTTTGCAACAAAATACGTATAACCCCAGAATAAGGGATAGTTATCTAAACAACTTGAAGACCGGAGGTAAACTATGGAAAAACTGAAGTTTATTTGCAGAAGTTGTAGAATATATTTCCCAAATAATTTTTATAAATTACCTTTATAGAACTGTTTCTATTTATTATGAAGAGGATTTTAATAGTTGATGATGAGATAAATATTGGTCTTTTATTATCAAAGTTCCTGACACGCAACGGGTATGAAGTTAGCATAGCTACCAGCGGCAGTTCTGCGATGGAAATGTTGAGCAAAGACAACTTTAACCTCGTTTTGTGCGACTTCAGACTAGAAGATACAGACGGACGGGAAATACTGAAGAAGATCAAGGTACTGTATCCCTCCACCGGAGTTATCATTATCACTGGATATTCTGATATCAAACTCGCGGTCGAACTTATTAAAATGGGGGCCTACGACTATATCACAAAACCCCTGTACCCGGATGAGATTCTAAACACTATTAATAAAGCACTTGAAACCCAGGAAGCCTTATCCAGGCCAGAAATCGTCTCGACCTCAATAAATACAACAGGTAAAAAAGAAAAGAGCAACGGGCTTGGACTACCCGAGACCTTTATTATAGGTGAAAGTTTAGCCTCAAAAGATTTATTAAGGCAAATTGAACTGATTGCCCCAACCAACTATAGTGTAATTTTAACAGGAGAAAGCGGTACTGGTAAAGAATCTGTTGCTCAGGCAATTCATTTAAAAAGCAATAGAAGCGACAAACCTTTCATCGCAATGGATTGCGGCTCACTCACGAAAGAGCTTGCAGGAAGCGAGTTTTTCGGGCATGAGAAGGGGTCGTTTACAGGAGCATTATATACAAAAATAGGGCATTTTGAAATGGCTAACGGAGGAACCTTATTTCTTGACGAAGTAGGTAATCTCTCTTACGAGATACAGGCAGCCCTGTTACGTACGGTTCAGGAACGTAAAGTCAAAGGAGATCGATCTGGATGTCCGCATCATTATTGCAACGAACGAGAATTTACATGACGCCATTCAGAAGGGAAGGTTCCGCGAAGATTTATACCATCGTTTTAACGAATTCAGCATTCACCTCCCTCCTTTGCGACAGCGCGACAGAGATATTATACTTTTTGCGCATAACTTCCTCAAGTTTACAAATAAGGAGCTTAACCGGAATGTCGAAAGGTTTTCTGAAGAAGTAATTAATTGCTTGCTAACCTATAACTGGCCGGGAAATGTCCGTGAGCTGAAAAATGTTATCAGACGCGCTACCCTGTTAACAGAATCAAACGAAATCCAGCTTAAAGCGCTCCCCCTCGAAATATCAACATTTGCAAAAGTAACTGCCATAGAAACTGCGGTCGAAAATATTCACGGCAGAGAAAACAGGCGGGGACTCAAAGACGCTGCACTGGAAGCCGAATACGAGACTATTTTGAAAGTACTAAAAGAGGTTAACTTCAATAAGACTAAAGCTGCGAAAATTTTAAACATAGACCGAAAAACCTTGTACAATAAGATGAAGGCAATCAATCTGGAATAGGAATTGCCATGGCTTAGTTAATTTATTGCCCGGAGCGTAAAGGATAACTAAGTTAAGAGTGGAGAACCGCTTGCCTATTCGTCATTACAAAAACAGGTTAAATTTGCCATCAGCTTTGATAGTCATCATGCTGGCAATTTGTGTCATTCCCGCCATCATTGTACTTCCCCAACTTCAAGCAAATTATTATACCGGACTAACCTACGCCAATTCACCTCATACCGGTGTCAACGTCCATGATTTCCTTTTATATCACACCTGGCTGGTATCCGGCATCGTTTCTTGTTTCATAGCAGGAGGCCTGGCTTTAGCACATTATGCATTGCGAAAAGAGGCAGCGGGCTTGATAGCTGGTGTAGCTCTTTTAACCACCGGATTATACGATGCCCTCTATCTATTGCCAAACGATGTTTTGTCAGGACAGGATTTTTCTGATAGCATCTACTCCAGATGGATGATAAGCAGGTTATTGCATGTCAGTCTTTTCATGGCAAGTGCTTTCTATTTCATCTTCAACGCCGACACAAGCATTCGGGAGAGCAACAAAGTTGTACCATTTCAAATCTTCACTTACACCCTCATTTTCATTGCCGCGATCGCATTTACACCTTTTCTCGAAACCATCCCGGGCTTGCACAATAAATATCAATTTATCACTCATCCATACGAAATACTTACCCTCTCCATTTATTTGATCCTCGGATTTATAGTCCTTCCCCATTCGCTGTTAAAGTTCCCTTCGCAGTTTTCGGGAATTATCATAATAAGTATCATACCCTCGGCATTCGCAGCCGTCTTTATGGCCGTTCACAAGGAAAATTTCGATGTCTTTTTTAATACCGCGTACTTTCTTCGTTCCACAGGATATCTTATGCCATTGGTGGGCATTGTGTTAAACTATATTCAAACGATTAAAAAAGAAAAGAATTTCGCTGAACACCTCCGCAATCAAAAACTTGCCGGCATCATGGCTCGAAAAAGACTGGAAGAACGCGAATCATCACTCGCAAAGACCGGCGCCGATCTGGAACGCAAAGTGGAAGAACTAAAACGTTCTAATCTGGAACTCGAACAGTTTGCCTATGTTGCCTCTCACGATATACAGGAACCACTAAGAAAAATAAAGGCTTTCAGCGACCTGATAGAGCGGGATTATCGCGACTCACTCCCCCCTCAGGCTCTGGACTATATAGGTAGAATGCGCAAAGCATCTGAAAGACTTCAGCTTCTTATTGACAACCTTTTGTCACTATCAAGGGCAAGGAGATCGTCAAATGAAGTGGTTATGATCGACTTGAAAGAAATAATCAACGATGTACTGTCCGACCTCGAATATATTATAGAGAAAAAGAATGCCCATATTGGGGTAAAGGTGGACATACAATTGAAAGCGATCCCAGTGCAGATGCGCCAACTATTTCAAAACCTGATAAGTAACTCACTAAAATTTTCGCGACCAGGAATACCACCTTATATTTCAATTGAGGCAATTTATATAGATGGAGAAGATCTAAAAAACAGGACCGGCGTTGGCAATCCCGGGGCTCTGTATTGCAGGATCGAAATTACAGATAATGGCATTGGATTTGACAAACAGGATGCGGAAAAGATTTTTAATCTATTTCAGCGCCTTCACAGCAGAACACAATATGAAGGTACCGGACTCGGTTTAGCGCTATGTAAAAAAATAACTGAAAACCACTTCGGTTATATTGAAGCAGAAGGCGAAGAAGGCAAAGGAGCTAAGATAAGAGTTTATCTGCCCTGTTAAAATAGTCATTATTATGTGCCGCATTAAAATATTGCTTGTTGACGACGATGAGGACGACTTCATCCTTACCAGAGACGTTCTGACCCGTGCGGCACATGGAGATATCTATGAATTATCGTGGTGTAACAATTATGCCGCGGCCATCAATGCAATGCTCAAGTGTCATTACGACATATACCTTGTCGATTACCACCTCGGCAAATATTCTGGTCTTGATTTGCTGAACGAGGCAGTAAGGTCTAACTGTTCAGAACCAGTAATTATCCTTACCGGCAAAGGGGATAGTAAGATTGATGAGGAGGCATTACGTCTGGGAGCCGCCGATTATCTCACTAAAGACGAACTTAATTCTGAAATCCTTACCAGAGCAATCCGTTATGCTTTAAGGCACCATAATACGCTCGGCCAGCTTAGAAGCAGCGAAAATAAATTCAGAATACTTTTTGAGCGATCTAAAGACCCGATTATGATTACCGATGCAGAGGGGTTTGTTTTTGAAGCCAATGATGCCGCGGTAGAGTTTTTAGATACAACACCCGACAGACTTAATAATGAAACTCTTTTCAGCTTCTATAAAAACGAAGAAGATAAAGAGCTTTTTAATAATAGCATGGAACGGCTCGGTAGTGTAAAAGATATGGAGCTTGAAATTATTTCGTCTTCAGGAAAAACAAAATATTGCAGTATCTCTTCTTTCATACAGATTTCACAACATGGACACAAAGAGCTATACTATTCCATACTGCATGGCATTCCGCCTGTCAAGCACACTGAGCGCGAACCAGGGGCGCCTGACAAATACGTTTCGGTTACCCGTTTGGCTAACGTCATGGCCAGTGAAGTGTATAATCCTCTTTCGAACATAAATTTTGCTACCGAAGAACTGAAAAATAACCCTGACAGATACCGTAACGAAGAATTACTGGACATCATCAGAAAGAACTGTGAAAGAATCAATCAGGTGACTTCAACCCTCATTGAAGAAGTAAAGAAAGAATAGAAAGATCCGGGGTTGAAGATACCAGTTCCTGGTAATAATCGAAAAGCTCAACCCATATGGCGGTATTTAACTATAAACAACGTAATAACATCCTCCTGATCATCCTGGTTATCCTTGGATGCTGCATCTTGTATTCGCTAAGGTTTATTGCAGGATCACTGTTGAGTACAGTAATAATGTATACTCTATTCAGGCCGGTATACGTCTATCTCACCAAGTCACTTAACTGGAATAAATACCTTGCCTGTATTGGCATTATTATCGGTTCCTTCCTCACCTTCGTAATACCTTTTTACGGACTAAGTTTAATGGTGATTGACAAAATTACCGAATTTCAAAGGGACCCGTTAAAGCTTAAAGTGATCGCCCGCCAAATAGATGATTTCTTTGGATCTAAACTACATCAGCCTGATATGCTTCAAAAGGCAATTCAAAAAACCACATCTTATGCAGGGGAACTTTTTCCTTCCATTGTAGGGGGCGCAGCTGGCCTGCTGTTGGGAATAGTTGTAATGTATTTTTTGCTTTATTTTATGTTTCTTAACTACGAAACCTTTGAGAAGCAGCTAATAAAGTATTCGCCCTTTAGAGAGCAAAACGCGCTCAAATTTGCTAATGAATTAAAATACACAACCTATTCGAATGTTCTGGGACAAGGAATCATTGCTATCGTCCAGGGCTCCCTCGTTTGTCTCGGCTTTTTTTTATTTGATTTAAAAGACCCGGTATTTTGGGGCGTTATCTCCATATTTCTCTCGTTTCTTCCTTTAGTAGGCTCGGCGCTTGTTTTTATACCAGCGGGCGTTATCGCACTCGCCAACGGAAATAATACAGCCGGCATCGGGATTTTATTATGGGGAATTCTGCTTGTTTCAAACATCGACAACGTGATCCGCTTTCTGATCGCGAAGCATATTGGCAATATTCACCCCATCATTACAGTAATAGGGGTTATAATAGGCATTCCGGCCTTCGGGATTATGGGTTTGGTTTTAGGCCCTCTTTTGCTTTCCTATTTTATCCTGACTGTCCGCATTTATGAAACCAGCAAATTGGCGTCCGATCGTCTTGAACGAATTATGTCCACCGACGAAGAATAACTGGCGCCGATTAAAGGAGATTGCTTTATATTGTTTTTTTTTGAAATTTGCATAACAAACAATTTCATCAAGTTGTGAATTAATCAAAACACTTAATGCCTGTATTTTGTATTAATATAGATTAAATAACACTTTAAAACTTAAACTTCTAAGTCATGAACGACAATACTAAGATTTTAGTAGCATTACTTGCAGGAGTAGCTGCTGGCGCTGCACTGGGGATTTTATTCGCACCAGAAAAAGGTACAGAAACACGCGACAAACTAAATGACGCCCTTAAAAACCTGGGTGACTCTATTAAAGACCGCGCGGCAGAAGAAATTGAGAACCTGACTGCGTTTAAAGAAAAGGTTGTTGAAAATATAAAGACCAAACTCAGCTCGGCAGAAGACGAATTTGCTTCACAAGACGCTGCAGGCCAGGTTTAAATTAACAAGTCTCCCATTCATTTACTCCATTGTTTATGCCGGAAACGCAAGACCAGAAACCACAGGATATTGTTTCTCTGTTAAAAGAGTACATAAGTACGAGGATAGAACTTATCCGCCTTACTGCTATTGAACGTCTCACAGTGGTGGTAGCGAGTTTAATAACAAACACGTTCGTTATTGTAGCAGCACTATTAACCTTCTTGTTCGCATCTTTAACACTTGCCTTCTACCTCGGTGAATTGCTTGATTCGTACGCAGCAGGGTTTGGAATAGTGGCTCTTATTTACCTTTTGGCAGCTTTGGTAATTGCCTTTACTAAAGAGAAGTATCTTAATAGGTATCTGGAGGATTTCATGGTGAAAATAATATTCAATAAAAAGAAGAAATAGATGGAAAAACCTTTTAGCAGCTTGTCGGAATTACAGGCAGAAATTGATCTTTTGAAAGTACGGAATTTCCAGCAGGAGGAGGCTTTAAAAGAATCTCTTAGCAGCCCTTCTGCAATTTTCAGTGCCTTAAAAGGCTTTTTCATGTCCGGAAACAGCAAAAAATCTTTAACATCAGATCTTCTCAACCAGGATATTCTAACGAACGTAGCAAGGTTTGTAATTCCCTTGTTTATGAATGGCATTGTATTCAAAAAATCTGGTTTTATTACAAAAACGCTGATCACCTTTCTTTCCCAGAAAGTTGCAAAACAGGTTAATTCTAATGCTGTATCAGGAATACTGGATAAGGTGAAGGGAATATTTACTAGCAGAAAGGGCTCAGGAGTAAGTAATTTCGGAGTAAAAACCCGTCGCCATGTGGATTACGGTATCCCGCCTGATAGTGAAAGTTATTAAAAGATAATCAAATACAAAAAAAGGGCAGATGATCTGCCCTTTTTTTGTATTTGATTATATAAATTATAGTTTGCTCAAAAAGTCGGAGTACGCCATTTTAATGCCCTCACGGAGTTCAACGGTGTGTTTCCATCCATATGAATGAAGCTTTGACACATCCATTAATTTCCTCGGAGTACCGTCGGGCTTCGAACTGTCAAATTCAATATTACCTTCAAATCCTGTTATCTCCTTAATAATTAAGGCGAGTTCTTTGATTGTAATATCCTCACCGGTACCTATATTAATAAGATTCGGCTCGTCATAGGTCTCCATCAGCGATACACATGCCTCTGCCAGATCATCAGCAAATAAAAATTCCCTCTTAGGACTGCCGGTGCCCCAGATCACTACTTTATCTGTACCCGAGGTCTTCGCTTCATGAAACCTTCTGATTAAAGCAGGAAGCACATGAGAATTTTCAGGGTGGTAATTATCATTGTACCCATAGAGGTTAGTCGGCATCACGGATACGAAATTACAGCCGTACTGGTCGCGATACGCATCACACATTTTAATCCCGGCAATTTTTGCTATTGCATAAGGTTCATTAGTATGTTCAAGAGGTCCGGTAAGTAAATATTCTTCCTTGAGCGGCTGGGGAGCCATTTTTGGATAAATACAACTTGAGCCTAAAAACATCAGCTTCTTAACTCCCTGCAGATAGGAGTTATGAATGATATTATTCTGGATCATCAGGTTCTCATACAAAAAATCGGCGCGATAGGTATTATTGGCAACAATTCCCCCCACTTTGGCCGCAGCAAGAAACACATAATCGGGCTTTTCTTCTTCAAAAAAAGTAGCCACTGCTTTCTGGTCCCTTAAATCAAGTTCATCTGATCTTCGCGTAATGATATTAGAATAATCTTCTTTCTGGAGCTTTCTGTAAATCGCCGACCCTACCATACCACGATGTCCGGCAACATATATTTTATCTTTTTTTTCCACGGATATGCACTATTTCGCCAAATATAAAAAACTGCATTCATCTATATAGAATTGTTCTTATAGAGAATTGTTCTTTAAAGGGATAAAAAGAATTTTATATAAGTTTGCAGCCAATTTTAATTTTTAATGGGGAAAGATAAATTACGTCGTTTCGCGGAAATAGACACGTTCGACAATGTTTTTCAGCTGGATGAAGGTAAGCGTTTTAAGGGATGCTGGAGTTCCGGGCACTTTCAGAATGATAAGCCGCTTATTTTAGAACTCGCCTGCGGCAAGGGTGAATATACCGTTAACCTTGCCAAACTATTTCCTGATAAAAACTTTATCGGAATCGATTATAAAGGCAATCGGATCTGGAGGGGTGCTAAAACAGCAATAGAAGAGAACATTCCGAATGTGGCCTTCCTGAGAATACAGATAGAAAACATCCTTGATTATTTTGGAGAAAATGAAGTTTCCGAAATATGGATTACGTTCCCCGATCCTCAACCGCAAATAAGCCGCGAAAAGAAGCGCCTCACTTTTCCCGGCTTCCTTGAGAAATACAGGCAGATCCTAACGGAAGAAGGAGTAATACATCTTAAAACAGATAACGACGGATTTTACGCTTATACTGCCGAAAAAGTGGAAACACAGAAGTTAAGGCTGCTACAAAAAACAGAAGATCTGTACAACTCTGATCTTGTAAACGAAGTATTATCTATAAAAACATATTACGAAAAAAAGTATCTTGCAGTAGATAAAAACATAAATTACTTAAGCTTTAGCTTCGGGTAATGGATAAAGAGAATTTTTTTGAAAAGGTCTATGAGGTCGTAAGGTTAATTCCTGCTGGAAGGGTTACATCCTATGGCGCGATTGCAGAATATCTGGGAACAAAAGGTTCGTCCCGAATGGTTGGTTATGCAATGAACGCCTGCGGAACAGCTTACCCCCCTGTCCCGGCCCACCGTGTAGTAAACCGGCAGGGACTGCTTACAGGAAAACGATCTTTTGCTACCCCCGATCTGATGCAGCAGTTGCTGGAAAGCGAGGGAGTTGAAGTAGAGAATGATAAAGTAAAAAACTTTAAAAAACTATTCTGGCAACCCAGTATCGAGCTCTAGCTAACACTACTAATATCCATCACTCAAAGCCAGGGAATTCATAACTCACAACGTACTACTTACAACTTATAACTCAATGGGACAATTAATCGACGATTTTAACAGCTACCGCAGCCGGATGAACGACCGGATTATGGAAACTGCAAATACCAATATAAAGCGTTTTTTTGCTCTGGATACAACATCCTATGCCGAAGGTGCACTGGACGTTAAAACAAAAGAAATGCTGGGATTAGTCGCTTCCATGGTACTTCGGTGTGACGATTGTATTAAATACCACCTCGGAAAGTGCTACGAAGCAGGCGTTACAACAGAAGAGCTGAACGAAGTCTTTATGATAGCTAACCTGGTTGGCGGATCTATCGTTATCCCTCACTACAGAAGGGCCGTTGAGTATTGGGATGAACTTCTTGCACAATCTTAAAACAACATTACTCATGAATACTGACCTAAAAAGATGTTCCTGGTGTGGCAGCGACCCGCTATACGTAAAGTATCACGACGAAGAATGGGGAAAAGAGGTTCACGATGACCGGATACTGTTTGAATTTTTAATCCTTGAATCAGCCCAGGCTGGATTAAGCTGGATTACCATATTAAAGCGAAGGGGAAACTATCGTAAGGCCTTTGCTGAATTTGATCCTGTTAAAGTAGCAGAATTTACGCAGGAAGATGTTGATAGGCTCATGAACGACACCGGCATTATCCGTAACCGGATGAAAATAGAGGCTGCGATCACTAATGCCCAGCGTTTTCTTGAAGTACAAAAAGAATTTGGCTCCTTTGACAAGTATATGTACTCCTTTATGCCTGGCGTCAAACCCCTGATTAACGACCTCGCAGATCATCGCAATGCACCTGCAAAAACTGAAATTTCGGACGCTATTTCTAAAGACATGAAGAAAAGAGGTTTCAAGTTCTTTGGGAGCACTATCTGCTACGCCCATATGCAGGCAACAGGCATGGTCAACGATCACATCGCCGATTGCGCATTCAGGGTATAAATGATGACAGATAATCCAGGCTTCCTGCTTATCAGGAAGCTAGATTCCTGATGACTATCGGTTCTTCCTTTATTCCCAAACTTAAAACGCCCGCTTCAGGCTCTCAAACGGTATTATAAACATGTGACCGGTATTATCTAAGTATCGGCCTCTCCCCTGACAAGTTTCTTATGAATCCCTGACCAATGCCTGACCAAAACCGGTGTCGATTCCTAAAAAAGCTATACACCAAACAAGTAGTGTATGGAAACAAAAA
>DALYUO010000157.1:10570-11652 GCA_031981225.1 Pararcticibacter sp. | reverse complement strand
GACCAGGCTTACCCAAAAGCGTTTCAGGAAATCCCCGGTATGGTGCCCTGCATGCTTATTAAAGCCCTCTTTTTCATGATCATGAGAAGAATGCTCAGCATGCCCATGTCCTGATGTATGCTGATGAGAAGCTGATGTACTGCCAACTGGCACCAATGTCATACCGCAGAGCGGGCATTTGCCCGGTTCGTCTTTTAGCACCTGCGGATGCATCGGACAAGTGTATTTATTCATAACAAGGGGGGTTAAAATTTATGTGCATTTAATTTTTTTGCCATCTCATGGGTCATCACACCGGCATAAGTACCATAGGCATCAACAAGTACCCCTTTGTTCTTACCGTCATTGGACGATATCGCGTACACAACTGCATTGTTATCAGGACTGCTGTCGAGGCTTTCAAACCTATGTGTTTCCGTTACCGTAAAATCCTCCGGTTTTAGCTTCAGGCTCCTTGATGCACAGTACAGGCAGTCCGGTAAAAGACTAAAGTCCATACTGTACCCACGTTGTCTCAGTTCTTTGAGCGCCTGCACCATGTCATCGTACTGTACCATAGCGTTCAGATCTGTTATTTGATGGTTTCTACCGTGCTGCCGCAGCTAAGCATTTGTGAGCCATAGAATGGATTTTTTATTCCATTCTCCTTACTCAGCCAATTGGCTCCCTTGCCTCCATTATACATAGGGCAATGCTGGTAGTAAACGGGAACGTCCTGCTTGGAAACTTTCGCCAGTTCGTAGATATTACCTGAAAGTGCTGCCAAGCCATTTCTTTGTTTTGCTACATCTTTTGATGCTGAAATACTCGCTGCATTGGCCGCTAAGTCTTTCATTACTTTCATCCAGGCCGTATGTTCCTGTGCCGACAGCTTATTCATATCTACCGCTTTGATGGCTGCTGCCAATTCTGTGGCTTTGGCGGCTGCGGTAGCAGCGTCGGTCTTTACCAGGGCATCTTTCACTGAAAAGTAGCTGTCAAATACAGGTTTTAGCGGTGACTGATCCTGGGGGTCCGTCATTTTAGCTGAGGCATCCATTTTACTGTGATCATGATTGCCGTGCTCTGTTTTCATGCCGGTC
>DALYUO010000157.1:7254-10560 GCA_031981225.1 Pararcticibacter sp. | reverse complement strand
CCCGCCATATCCTTACCCGCCTCTTTATTTTTGGCAACCGTCTTCAAGGGTCTATCATACTGGCAGCAGCCAGCCAGTTTAGCATATACGTCATCGGGAGCGCGGAACTTCTCATTGTCATACCCGGCTAAAGCAATACGCTTCAGGATTTCATCCTGGTTTGTTCTGTCGCTGTCGTAAGTGAGTGTAGCCACTTTGGTATCTTTATTCCAATCCACGCTGGCTACCTGCTTTACATTACCTGCTTTTTCGATGGTGGTTTTACACATTTCACAATTACCGTAGATCTTTACGGTTTCCGTTTTCGCATTCTTGATCTGTGCAAAACCGTTAATTGATGATAGTAATACAGCGATTACCATCACCATTTTCGATAATGATTTCATAATAATTACTTTTTTAGAAACGAGGTATTAGCAACCCCTTTCCTGGTTAAAGTTTTGAATAAATGATACAAATAGGGAAGTTCAAAAGCGGAGAGTTGCTTTTGAAAGGGCACACCTATGGCTATCAGGCCATAGGTTTAGCTTATTTTAGGCGGTAGCCAAATGGAGTAATAGCCCGAAGAATAATAGGCTTCTTTGAAACCGAATTTTTGCTTTTTAACTGCTGCAAAAGGATATTTTGCTTTTAAGTCGATGGGAGTTGGTATGGTTAAAGAGGTTACGGAAGCGCCGCACCTGCAAGAGTTATGTTTACAATTGCCCCCGCAGCCTTTGCCATGCTTGCATTTGTTACAGGATTTATCTTTACAACCTGCCTGGTGTTCTGCTTTGGCGGACTTTTTCTTGGAACAGGCAGCCTTCTCAGCCGTTGTTGCATTTTTGGGACAGGCATAACTTAGATTGGGCATCAGAAAGAAACCCAAACACAACAGTGTTAAAATGCCTATATGTATCCTCAAATTTTTCAACGCCACAAAGTTACAAAGAAGATTCGTTTTTTTTACCGTTTTACATCTTTTTGTTATACAAACCAAAAAAATTACTTACCCTGCTGATTGTCTTTCTTTAATACGGAAAAAATGCCCTTACCTGAAAACCTAATATTTTGACAATCAGTGGTAGAATGGGCATTTTCCCCTTTTTATGCTTAGGCATTCAACGGCTCTATTTTGAAGCCTGCCTTTTGTACCGTCGATATCACTTCCTGCTCTGTAATGCCCTCTGACTTCACAGTAAGTACTTTGTCCTTATTGGCTGTGTCCACTTCCCAATGGCAGATGCCCTCTGCATTATCCAGGTGAGGCTTTACTGATGCGATACATCCGCCACAATTGATGTTTGTCTTGAATTGAAATTCTTTATTTTCCATTGCTTAAAAATTTTATAGTTATCTGATACTGCAAATTTCTATAAAATGCTGCATGGCTGTATTACGTAATTTCGGGTTTAATTTATAAGATTTACGGATTACTTTTCCCCTCTTAACCGCAAGCTATAGCGTTCTATTGCTACGCCTGGATTCATTAGAGGTTTTTTTACGTGGTTAACGGATATATTCCGTTACCGGAAAGCTGATTACATGGTAAAGAAATGCCTAAAGCAGGGTTTGCTTAATAGAGACTACCGTTTGCCTGAAAACCTTATGGCTTACGGGATCTTGGCAAGCTTAGAAGAAATGAAGGTATCTGCTAACATCCGTGGCGATGTTAATGCCTTTGTCTTTTGAGTACTTACATGCTGTCTCAATTCGGTGTTGTTATTATGCACCTTGATAAAGGTTTCCTTTTTAGTGACAGTGTTTTTATCAATAATGTAGCTATCAACGTTTGTTTGATTTTATCCAATTGCTTAACTCTTGAATTTCTTTTGTCTGGTCCTCAATCATCATCTGTGCCATTGATTTTAATTGCGCGTTATTGCCAAACATAATGTAGGCTTCTGCGTCTTCAATGGCACTGTTGTGATGTAGAATCAACAGCGTAGCATAGTCATTGTCAAGATCACCGGTTATAAGCTGAACGTCTGCCATCTGATCCATTTTCTTCATATGGGCCATGTGCTCGGCTGAATGGGCCGGTACAGCGTTGTTTACTGACTGTGTGGTTAAGAAATCTTTCAATTCCTGTATTTCCAGGGTTTGAGCACTAATTACCTTTTGGGAAAACCGTTTTAAAGAATCATTCTGTCCTTCCTGGCTTTGAACGGTACTCATGTTTATTGCTCCTTCATGGTGCATAATCATCATTTTTGCGAAGTCGATCTCGGGATCGTCGGTCATAGGCATAGCTTCCATCCGGCTCATCATGGCGTGTAAACTATCCATCATGCGGTTTTCGTCATGGCTTTGCAGGCGCAGTTCATCACTATTTTTGTTGCAGGCAGCAAGAATGAATATTATCAATGCGGCAATGGGCATAATTTTTTTCATAACATAGATTTTAGTAAAGAGGGTAAAAACTGTGCCATTAGCCAGCTTAACGCTCTCTTTAGTTTAATTACGTCTCCTGCGTTGATAATGGGCAAACAAGTCCCTGCCTTTTTAAAAGTTGGACCCAAATATCCCCAATGCCAGTAGATTTATATGCACATTGTATGTTTTTATGGACGGTATAATACGCGTTTTATCCTTACCTATTTTTCCATTTCAGTAGCAGGCTATTGCTGACTACACTTACGCTGCTGAGTGCCATTGCCGCCCCTGCAATCATGGGGTTAAGCAGGAAGCCATTCACAGGATAAAGGATACCTGCGGCTATCGGAATGCCAATTACATTGTAAATAAACGCCCAAAACAGGTTTTGTTTGATAGTGGCTACTGTCTGTTTTGACAAACGTATTGCCTGTGGTATCTTGGTAAGGTCTGAGGAGATGATGGTCATCTTGGCAACATCCATTGCTATATCGCTGCCTTTGCTCATTGCGATAGTTACATCGGCTGTTGCCAAAGCGGTGCTGTCATTAATGCCATCGCCTACCATCGCCACTGTTTTACCCTGCTGTTGCAGTTCTTTTACAAAATCGGCTTTGTGCTGTGGCAATACCTCGGCCTTGTAATGCCTGATGCCTGTCTGCTCTGCAATGGATTTTGCGGTAGCTTCATTATCCCCGGTCAGCATATACAGGTCAATGCCCATATCCTGCATTTTTTTGATGGCCTGTACTGATGTGTCTTTAATCTTATCGGCTATGGCAATGACAGCAAGAGCTTGTTTGCTGTTTGCAAACCAGATAACGGTTTTGGACTGTTTGCCCCATTCTTCGGCTTTGTCTTGTAATTCGCCAGCAATGACAATCTTGTTTTCTGCCAACAGCTTTTTATTACCTACAAAATAGGTTTCGCCGTTGTGATTGGCTTTTGCCC
>DALYUO010000157.1:4921-7081 GCA_031981225.1 Pararcticibacter sp. | reverse complement strand
TTTCTGCTCCTTTGCCAACACCTACCATGATAGCCATAGGCGTGGCCAGTCCCAATGCACAGGGGCAGGCAATGACGAGTACGGTGACGGCTGCCAGTAATCCCTGTACGATCCCGTTATCGCCACCCAGCACCAGCCATAGCAAAAAGGTCAGGATGGCAATACCCATGACAACCGGAACAAAAATGCCTGCAATTTTATCTACCAATTTTTGAACAGGCGCTTTGCTTCCCTGTGCATCCTGCACCATTTTGATGATGTGGGCAAGCATCGTCTCTTTACCTACTTTCACTGCTTCAAACTGGAAGCTGCCTTTTTGGTTGATCGTTCCTGCAAACACTTTTTCGTTTTCATTTTTAAGTACCGGGACCGGCTCGCCGCTTAACATGCTTTCATCCACATACGAACTGCCGGATGTTACCATACCGTCTACAGCGATTTTTTCACCGGGCTTTACCCGTATCACATCACCCGCGTTTACCTCTTCAATGGCGGTCTGCTTTTCTGACCCGTCGGCCTGGATTACCATTACGGTTTTAGGTTGTAAACCCATCAGTTTTTTAATGGCCGATGATGTATTTCCTTTGGCCTTTTCTTCCAGCAATTTCCCTAACAGGATAAATGCTATGATTACGGCCGCGGCTTCAAAATATACGTGCGCATGCAATCCTCTCTGATGCCAAAAGTCAGCAAACAGCATATTGAATACGCTGAAGATATAGGCGATCCCCGTACTTAACGCCACGAGCGTGTCCATATTGGCGGAACGGTGTCTGGCCTGCTTCCAGGCATTGATAAAGAAATCCCTGCCCAGCCATGCCACAACAGGCGTAGCGAATGCCCACATGATCTGGTTGGCATAAGGTATATCCATGAAGAACATCCCGATCACTACAACGGGTAAAGACAGGATGATTGCCCATACGGTTTTAGTCTTCAGCTTGCTGAAGTTTTGGGCGTGGATCGCTTCCAATGTTTCCTGCTGCCTGGTTTCATCTTCAATCAATAAATCGTAACCTACGGATTGTACCGCTTTTTGCAACTTTGAAGCGCTGGTCATATTCGGGAGATATTCTACGGTAAGATTCCCGGTTGCAAAGTTGACGGATGCACTGACCACGCCGGGTTGGTATTTTACGATACTTTCAGCGCTTCCGGCACAGGATGCACAGGTCATGCCCAGGACAGGAAAAGCGCCTTTAGCAGTGGTAATGTTATACCCGAGATCCTTTACTGCCTTCACCGCTTCGGGTATTGCCTCATGGTCATTTACAGTTATGGCGGCCCTGCGGTTGTTCAGCTCTACTTTATGGGTGGTGATCCCCTTGACTTGTGCCAGCCCCTTGTCAACGATGGATGCGCAATGGTCACTCTCTACGTTTTCCAAAGGCAGATAGATGATTTCTTTATTATTATCTGTCGCCATATTTTGCTGCTTTATTGAATAATGCAAATTTGACCATAATGCCAGTGGCTACTATTACGAAATTTTGGAATTGATTTATAAAATTTTGATTAAAAATTCTTAACTACCCCAATCCCAAAACTTTTGTTTTGATAAACAGGCATGAGCATTGTAGAGGTGATTTCCCTTTTCCTGCTGAACAAAGAATTAATTTTTGGGTAAAGCCGGTAAGACAACTCCGTTGACAATATGCCGAAACCAGCTCCAGCCACTATGTCCCCGATAAAATGTTTGTTGTTGATAGCCCTGTAAACTCCGGTAAATATTGCAAAAGCATATCCAGAAAGGCTTAACCATAGGTTTTTGTCCATGTATTCCCTAAACATAAAATGAGCTGAAGAAAAAGCCGTAGCCGTGTGTCCTGAAGGAAAAGACATATTATTAGAACTATCTGGTCGCTCCTCTTTTATAATATGTTTCAAAGGCAGAACAAAAGCACCTGATATTAATTGAGATGTAGCATAAATGATGGTTCTGTCCTTAAAATTATGTTTTGTTTTGATACCGGCAGCATCTAAACCATACACCAGAATTACGGGAATATATTGCGTATAATTATCCCAGTTTTTACGTTTAGGACGGTCTTCCAATATTTCATCCCGAGTGGAGGCATTGAGGTCCTTTAGTGCGTCTATTTTCAGACCGGCTATGCCATAACCAATAAAAACGGCTGGAACTATCAGGTTTTTATAATT
>DALYUO010000157.1:4202-4911 GCA_031981225.1 Pararcticibacter sp. | reverse complement strand
TTCCGCTTAATATTTACCTGATTTTCCCGTTTTGAAGCGATTACTGAATCAGGATCATTTTGTGCGAATAAACTGCCTGCTATGATAGCAGGCAGTAAGAGGCCAATAAATTTTTCATAAAAGAACATAGAATTTTATTAATGTTATTAAATGTTTTAACCGGTTTTATATCCTGCTATTTGCAGGTTCAGGTCTTTGAACTTTTTCAGGACATTCCTGCCATAGTTTGTGAAATAATGATGTTTGGTAAGTAGAGTGCAGTTCACTGTTTTCCATTCCTCGTCTGTATAACTCAAATTCGGTGATACAGGTGAGCACAAATTCGAGAGAAGATCCTTTAAAATCATTTCCGAATTTCTTGTTTTTAATATCATCCACTATCTGCTGTACGCCTCTGCGGATGGAGCGGAATGCTTTCAAACGTTCTTCGTTATTAGTAAACCAGGTATTATAAACTGATTCCCTGTCAGCTTTATACTGTTGGATGATTGAATGAAGATGGCTATTCATCTTTGATGGCTTTAATGAGTTTTACGGTACCGAACAGGGCATTAAAATAGCGTGTTTCTTACACATTTTTACATCCAGCTTTTTAGATATAGCCAGGTAACAGATCCTGCAAAACAATCCTTTGATTGGCGGTGGAGATAGGAGAAAAACAAGGGAAGAAACACCAGTCCATCTTTGCTTTTGTCATTTTGCGGAAGGC
>DALYUO010000157.1:3558-4170 GCA_031981225.1 Pararcticibacter sp. | reverse complement strand
TTACCCTATAAAATTAGACTTTATCCAACGGTTTCCGCTTTTCTTCCCTGATTTGTCTGAAATGGCTTGGCGTAAGACCGGTAACTTTTTTGAATTGGTTGCTCAGATAGGCAACACTGGAGTAATTCATACGCAAAGCAATTTCACTTAATGAAAGCTCGTCGTACACCAGTAATTCTTTAACCTTCTCAATTTTTTGAGCGATAAAGTATTTTTCAATAGTGATACCTTCCACTTCCGAAAACAGATTGGACAGGTAATTGTAATCATGATGCAACGCTTTGCTTAATAAATCGGATAAATTGGTTTTTTCATCATGGTCGCTATGATGTACCATGTTTATGATCACCGTTTTTATTTTTTCAATGATGCGTCCCTTCTTACTGTCTATAGGTTCAAACCCCAGGTCAAGCAAAGCTTGATCAAGCTGCTCCTTTTGATCGGCCGTAAGTTCCTTTTCAAGGGTCACTTCTCCCAACGTGATTTTTTGGGCATTTATGCCAATTTTCTTTAACTCACCGGCTACGACCAGTACACAGCGGTCGCAAACCATGTTCTTGATAAATAAGGTAACCATACTAAAGGGTTCATTTACAGACATTGAATTTGTTA
>DALYUO010000157.1:3223-3548 GCA_031981225.1 Pararcticibacter sp. | reverse complement strand
TGGAAATGATATCATCCACCAATACCGGGGTGTGATCCTTGTATTTTTCAACCTGCGGAACGGTTACATTTACTTCCGTATCCCCCTTTCTTACTTTTTCCAGCACTATGTAAGGAGCATTGGCATCTTTAGCTACCTGCGAAACCCATTGCTCGCTTTCACTATCAGGCCCTATCAACAGGGGATTGCCGATATGATCGCGGATATAATCCGAAATAAGAGTTGATGCGTGCAGTACCATGCAGGGAACCGAATAAATTTCGGCCATTGAAGATCTCCGGTGTAAATGCGGATCAATCGTAAAAAGTCTTTCTGCAAAACCGGA
>DALYUO010000157.1:0-3213 GCA_031981225.1 Pararcticibacter sp. | reverse complement strand
CAGTTTGGCAAAATATGCAGAGGTTATTCCCTCCCCTGGATGGAAGACCTTATCCTGTCGCATGTAGGCAAGATACGGGGCTACAATACAGGTGCATTTTGCGCCCAGCGATTTTAGCGTATGAGAAAGAAAATATAATGGCAGCAATTTGCCATCAGGGTGATCAAGCGTACAGACCAAGATCACCTCCCTGCCACTTACGTCGGTCAATACGCGGACGTATGTTTCGCCGTCAGGGAAATTGCGTATGGTGGTTTCCCCGGTATCAGCTTCTAAAGCTGTAGCAAGTTGCTGTGCAAACGTTTCGTTTCCCGGTAGGGCAAATACAATGGGTTTCATTGACTCAATAGTTTTAAAAAAATAAAGATCATTTTCTATAACAGTATGCTGTGCTGGTCAACAGTTCAGGTTAACCGCTGTGTTACTGAGCGCCCCAACCACCATCAACGGTCATAGCGTTGCCGGTCACAAAGGAAGCGGCATCAGCACACAGCCAGATAGCGGCCTCGGCCACTTCTTCCGGCTGTCCCATTCTGCCTATCGGTTCCATGCTTTCAAACTGCTTCACGGTTTCCTGATCCGCTCCGGTAAAACGGTCGATCATCGGGGTTTGAATAACTCCCGGACAAACTGCATTTACCCGGATACCTGATTTGGCATATTCCAGCGCAGCAGTCCTGGTCAGACCGAGTACGCCGTGTTTACTTGCCACGTAAGCGGGAGATCCGGGGAATCCACCCAAACCGGCGATGGAAGCATTGTTCACGATAGCGCCTTTTCCCTGCTTCAGCATTTCCTGTATCTCATATTTCATGCAAAGCCAGACACCTTTCAGGTTGATCCCGATGGTTTTTTCCCAGTTCTCTTCCGTGCATTCATGGGTGATGGCATTAACCCCTTCAATACCGGCATTGTTGAAAGCGTAATCCAGGCGGCCAAAGGCTTTAATTGTTGTAGCCACCATTTCCCTGACCTCTTCGGTGCTGGATACGTCGCATTTTACAAACAGGGCTTCACCTCCTAAAGCCTGAATAAGATGGAGTGTTTCAGTATCTTCCACCCAGTCGGCAATAACTACTTTGGCTCCCCGTTTGGCAAAACCTATGGCGGCTGACCTGCCAATGCCAAAGCTTCCCCCGGTCACTATGGCTACTTTATCTTTAAATGTTGTTTCCATTGTTTTGATTTTTTTATTCGATAGTAATGATGTTATCCGTTTTCAAATAAGTAAGGGCGTACTCCAGTTCTCCTTTTGTATGGGCGTACAGGGTAAACAGCGTGTCGCCCACGCTCACCTTTTTGCCGAGGGGCGCATTGAACAGGATGCCGGCTGAGGCCGACTGCGGCGCTCCTGCCAGCTTCGCTACCCGCGCCAGTTTACGATTGTCTATTGCGGCAACAACGCCCTCCTTGTCCGCGCAGACTTCAAAATGGTAGGGTGCAAATGCAGGTTCCCTGAAACCGCCCTGACTTTGACAAATGGCCTGGAATTTTGCCCAGGCACTTCCGGTTTCAAGAATGCTTCTGGCCATATTGTTACCGGTTCCAGGTGCATATTTGCCCGATAATTCCAGGAGCGCACCTGCAAGCGTAATAGCCCTTTCCTTCAAATCCGTTGGAGCCGTTTTCTCGTTGCGCAAAACAGCCAGCACATCCATTGCCTCCAATGCAGGACCAATACCTCTTCCTACCGGCTGTTGTCCATCGGTGATAATGACCTGTAATTGCAGGCCAATGACCTGTGCCACCGATTCAAAATCATGTTGCAGTTGGAGGGCGATTTCATGCGTGCGTACTTTGGCTGTTTTACCTACCGGGAGATCTATGACCACATGCGTGGCACCGGCTGCCGATTTTTTTGACAGTACGGAGGCAATCATCTGCCCCTGGCTGTCTACGTCCAGCGATTTCTCCACTGAAATCAATATGTCATCTGCGGGGCTTAGCTTTACAGCACCGCCCCACACAATACAGCCATTTTCTTTTTCAACGACTTTTTTGATCTCATCCATATCCAGATCAACCGGTGCTATCACTTCCATCGTGTCGGCAGTTCCTGCGGGGGAAGTAATGGCCCTTGATGAGGTTTTTGGAATCGTCAGCCCGGCTGCGGCAACAATGCTGACAACAATAGGTGTGGTACGGTTACCGGGCAGTCCGCCCACGCAGTGCTTGTCCAGTACCACGGATTTTTCCCAGGAGATGCTTTGTCCTGCATTGATCATGGCCTTTGTAAGCCCGATGATCTCAGGTACTGAAAGGTTGTCGTCAGAACAGGCTGAAATAAACGCAGCCAGTTCAATGTTAGAATATTTCCCTGCAACGATATCCTTCATGATCTCATTGAACTGTTGCTCCGTCAGTTGATCGTGATACATTTTTGCCCGTACATAGCTCAGGGAATTGATGTTCTCCAGGTGGGAGAACGTGAGGCAGTCCCCATCAACAACGTCCAGCCTTTTCATGGCTTCCATTGACAATGCCGCCTCATCCACGGCAAGCAGATCTGAGTGAACCACGTTGAGGGTTGCTACAATGGTTTTTTCATGGTGGTGTATCACTATGCGGGTGAGTGCTGTAAAGCCTTCTGATTGGCATATGTGGCAATCAGCCCGCATGTAGACAATGTTCTCCCGGTACGTATCAATACCGATAGATTTAACCCTTAACGTGTTGTAGGAATGATGATGTTCCATTTATTCATTGATTGTTATGGTGTCATTTAATGCGGGTATTTCGCACGCCCATCCGTAAACCTCTTTCACTTTATCCCTGAGCGCCTTTGCAGATGTCGGCTCTCCATGTACGATAAATATCTTGTCCGGCTGTTGCTTCAGCTCTTGCAGCCACTCAATGAGTTCCTGCTGATCAGCATGGCCGGATAAGCCTTCGATGTTTTCTATGGCGGCGCGGACCGCAAAATATTTACCATACAACTTAACTTCCTTTGCACCCTCCAGTAAAGCGCGGCCCCGTGTTCCCTCTGCCTGGTAGCCCACCAGCAGTACCGTGGCATTCGCATCGCCCAGGTACTTTGCAAAGTAGCTCAATACCCGTCCGCCGGTTGCCATACCACTTCCTGCGATCACGATTTTCGGATGCTTGCTGTTTATCAGTGCAGTTGTTTCCTCCAGCGTTGTTATACGCCGGATCGTATCGTGTAACCTCCCCTAAAAATCGGACAGTTTAAAAGTAGAATAATTAACTTTATAA
>DALYUO010000156.1:6277-11669 GCA_031981225.1 Pararcticibacter sp. | reverse complement strand
GTCAGTAAATGGCAGCGTGCAACTGGTGTTGTCAGGGGACTATCTGGGAAGGCAAAGGGGAATGTGTGGGTGGCAGATGTCCCTTTGAAAGGAGGAAGCCCGGTTGATTTCAGGCAACTGTGGATCGGTGACCATAAAGCGGTAAGGGCGAAGGATGCAAACGGTACTTCGATGAACAGGATCGTTTCATGGGATCATGCTTCTGAGAGCTGCCTGATTCCCTTACCTCAGATAAAGGGCCTGAGTGAAACCGAGGGACTCGAAATGTTTATCCATCAATGGTGGGCCATTGCTATTCTGAGAGTTAAATCCATTGAAACGGAAGGGAAAAACGCACGGCTCAGGTTTCATCAGCCTGAGAGCCATATACAATCAGAACATCCGTGGCCTGCGCCCTGGATCTCTTCTAAAACAGGAAACTCGGCATTTTACTTAAGCAACGCGATCCAGTTTCTGGACGAACCGGGTGAATGGTTCCTTGATAAAAAAAACAGGAAGGTGTATTACTGGCCCCGTAAAAACGAGGACCTGAGTAAGGCGGTCGTTACCGCACCTTTTCTGGAAACGCTTGTGAAGATGGAAGGAACTGCGGACAGGCATGTATCTCATGTATATTTCAAGGGAATTTCATTTCAGCATAGCGGATGGCTTCGTCCCTCGAAGGCGGGGCATGTTCCTCTTCAGGCGGGCATGTATCTTCTTGATGCTTATAAGCTAAAAGTTCCGGGTACTCCCGAAAAGAAAAACCTCGAAAATCAGGGCTGGACAGGGCGGCCGGAAGCGGCGGTGGAAGTCAGTTTCAGCAGCCATACCGGATTTGAGGGCTGCCGCTTTGAACATCTTGCTTCTACCGGGCTTGACCTGAGGAGAGGAAACCAGAACGACCGCATAGAGGGCAACCTGTTTAAGGATATAGGCGGATCTGCAATCCTCGCAGGGGTGTTTTCAGACGAAGCGTTTGAATCGCACCTTGCTTATAATCCTGCCGATCAGAGGGAAGTAACAGCACACACGGAAATTCAGAATAACCTAATAACGGACGTCACCAACGAAGATTGGGGCTGCGTAGGTATCGGGGCGGGTTTTGTAAAGGGGATAAAGATAGAGCACAATGAAATTAATGAGGTGTCTTATTCAGGTATTTCTGTCGGCTGGGGATGGACGAAGGACATCAATGTGATGAATAATAACGTGATCCGCGCCAACAAGATTCATCACTATGGCCAGAACATGTATGACGTAGCAGGTATATATACACTATCAGCACAGCCCGGATCCTCCATTATAGAAAACTATATTGATAGTATCTATAAGGCGCCTTATGCTCATGATCCTCATCACTGGTTTTATCTGTACACAGATGAAGGCTCTTCTTATTTTACGGTTAAAGATAACTGGTGCCCGGCTGGGAAATTTCTGCAGAATGCGAATGGTCCAGGGAATGTATGGGAGAATAACGGGCCCCGGGTAGCTGACAATATCAGGCTTGCTGCCGGGATTCAGGAGAAATATAAAGATCTGCTGAGATTCAGTGCTCCAGCCAAAGGAGAGGTTAATTCAGTATATGCGCATGTAGATGGTCAGGGGGCGAAGCCGCAGGCGATAGAGATCAGCGCGAAGCCGGGAAAACGGCTAGACCTTTCTTCAATTGCCGATATTTGCAGGCAGCACGGTATAGCAACGAATTCGATTTTTCAATGGGATAATCACGTTGTGATATTCGACGACTTTCTGAATGATTTGGAAAAGATGCAGAAGAAGCTTGCTGCAAAGTTTGCCGATGCGGAGGTGAAAGCTTTCGATGCGCCTTTTTATGCTTTTTCGCGAAAAGAGCATTGCGCCAGTTCAGGTATATCGTCCGAATGGGATAATGTAGTACTGAGTGCCAACCTCGTTAAAGATGAGAACCTTCAAAAGGAGTACATGGGTTATCATGCTGCGCAGTTTAAGAAGTGGCCTGAAGTGGCTAAAGGGTTTTGTAATGCTGATTTTCAGCGTCTGCTGCTATTCCGCAATGGGAAACAGCTTTTACTGGTGATCAGTATTCCGAAAGGAAAAACCCTTGATGAGCTTAATCCGCTGACAACGGAAAATAATCCGAGAGTCGACGAATGGAACGCGCTGATGAAGAAATACCAGGAGGGAATTCCAGGCACAAAGCCCGGCGAAGTTTGGGTGGAACTGAAAGGGAGTGATGGGTTATGAATTATGAGTTATGAATTATCATGCAGGAAGCCAATTGCCAACTGCTAAAAGCCAATAGCTAAAGAAAATGAAAAAGGTTTTTATTCTGTTCATGTTGATTTCTTTGGGAGCTGAACTAAATGCTCAGAACAAGGCTACCTGGATTTGGTACCCGGGAGATTTTGAGGTCTGGTTGAGCAATAAGATGCAGAACCGGCGGACCGAAAGGGCGGCTTTTTTTCCTCCGTTCTGGAGAATGGATAATCATTATGTGCTCATTGATTTCCATAAGGTATTTGATGTTCCCGCGGAAGAGCAGGTAGAACTTTATGTGGAAGGGCGGTTCAACGTGAAGATCGACGGTAAAGGGATCAGCGGATATCCGCGTACCATTACGATGCCAGCCGGAAAACATAAGCTGAGCCTGAAGGTGTTTTGCCAGGACAGGGTTCCGGCGATATTCGTAAAGGGGAAAACCGTGGTTTCTGATTCGTCGTGGCTGGTAACTTACGAAGATAAGGAGTGGATCGACGCCAGCGGAAAGGCTTCTGATCAGTCGGGTACGCAATGGCTGTCGGCCGGGAGCTGGAATTTCGACAGCCCTTCTGCGCCCCCGTCAAAGTTCACGCTTGCTACAAGTCCCCAGCCTGCGGCGAAAGTGGAGAAAACAGCAGGGGGGCTCCTTGTCGACTTCGGTAAAGAAACGTTTGGCTATATTAAGCTTGAAGGACTGAAGGGACAGGGCAGGGTGTCCATTTATTATGGCAAATCAAAAGAAGAAGCACTTGCAACTGAAACCTGTGAGACACTCGACTTCCTTGATATCGACCTGGCACAAAAGAAGGATACGCTGACGAGCCTTACCAAAGCCTTTCGCTTTGTAAATGTGAAGTTTGACAGCGGGATCAGTCTCGACAAAGTTTCTATGCTATACGAATATCTTCCGGTAGCCGACAAAGGTGATTTTCGCTGTTCGGATGCTGAAATTAACAAGATTTATGATGTCTCGAAATATACCTTTCATCTGAATACAAGGGAGTTTTTTATTGACGGAATCAAACGCGACAGATGGATCTGGTCTGGGGATGCTTATCAAAGCTTCCTGATGAACTACTACCTGTTGTTCGATTCGCCGTCAGTAACAAGGACCCTCCTGGCTCTGCGGGGGAAAGACCCTGTAAGCAGCCACATCAATACCATTATGGACTATACCTTCTACTGGTTCCTCGGTATTAATGATTACTACCTCTATACAGGAGATAAGAAATTTATAGAACAGTTTTATCCGCGGATGCAAAGTCTGATGGAGTTCTGTTTGGCACGCCGTAATGCCAATGGCCTGATGGAGGGTTTGCCGGGCGACTGGGTCTTCATCGACTGGGCCGACGGACTAAGTAAACAGGGAGCAGTTAGTTTCGAGCAACTTCTACTGGCCAGAAGTCTCGAAACTATGGCTACCTGTGCTAACATTGTGAACGATAAAGAAGGTGCCGGGAAATATGAGAAGCTGGCAGCAGATCTGAAGACTAGGCTGTTCTCTATCTACTGGAATGATCAGAAGCAGGCCCTGGTGCATAGTATGGTCGACGGGAAGCAAACAGATAATGTTACCCGTTATGCCAACATGTTCGGGATCTTCTTTGATTACTTTAATGAGCAGCAGAAGCAGGGGGTGAAACAACATGTCCTGCTCAATGACAAGATACAAAAGATCACCACACCCTATATGCGGTTCTATGAGCTGGAAGCATTATGTGCAATGGGAGAACAGAAACATGTCCTGACTGAGATGAAAGACTACTGGGGAGGCATGCTGAAGCTGGGAGCCACTTCTTTCTGGGAAGAATACAATCCTTCAAAGAAAGGCGCAGAGCATTATGCCATGTACGGACGCCCCTTCGGGAAAAGTCTGTGTCATGCCTGGGGAGCAAGTCCGCTTTACCTGCTGGGAAAATACTATCTGGGTGTGAAACCGCTTAGCCCCGGATACGCGAGCTATTTGGTAGAGCCGGTGTTGGGAGGCTTAAAATGGATGGATGGTAAGGTGCCTACCCCATCAGGTGATGTCAAAGTCTATTGCAGCACGAAAGAGGTCAGGGTTAAGGGAGTTGCGGGAACGGGCATACTTAGAATAAAAAGTAGAGTAAAGCCTTCAGGGCAGGGAATTGAAGTTAAATCGCTGGGAAACCAGACGTACGAAATAGGGATCGGTTCTAACAGTACTGTTACTGTTGAATATTCCGCTTTATGATTGAGCCACACACTATGATGCGCAAGTTTTTTGTTTTTTATGTATGTTTTGTGATGCCGGGATTGGCTGTGAAATCTCAGACTGTTGACGGTTTGCCGGCAGCTATTCCTCCGGTACCGGGGATTTATAATACCGAACCATGGGAAGACCCTCTTGTAACCAGCATCAACCGCGAACCGGCGCGTGCTACTGCTTATTCTTTTAAAACAGATGCGGAAGCACTGACAGGTGACAGGGCTAAGAGTACGCGAATGCTTTTGCTGAACGGAGAATGGGACTTTTCATTTGCCTTTAAACCTGCCGACGCTCCCCGCGATTTTTATAGGTCGAAAGTGCAGGGCTGGAAGAAGATTGAAGTGCCATCTAACTGGGAGTTGAAGGGCTATGATATTCCGATTTACAAAAGTGCAGTGTATCCATTCCGTCCGGTCGATCCGCCACGGGTACCAAAAGATTACAATGCAGTGGGTTCTTATCAGCGGAGTTTTACAATTCCTGCTGATTGGAAGAATATGAATATTACCCTTCATTTCGGAGGGGTAAGTTCGGCTTTTAAGGTCTGGTTAAACGGTAAGTTCTTAGGCTATGGCGAAGACAGCTGTCTTCCTTCTGAATTCAATGTCACTCCTTACCTTCAGGATGGTGAAAATATCGTTTCTGTTCAGGTGATCCGCTGGTCGGATGGAGCTTATCTCGAAGACCAGGATCACTGGAGAATGAGTGGCATCCAGCGGGAAGTGATGCTTCTGGCAGAACCGAAAGTTCGGATAGCTGATTTTCACTGGCAGGCGAAACTGGATAAGCAATATAAGGACGCGACATTCAGTATCCGCCCCAGGATAGAGAACCTCACGGGCAAAGAGGTAAAAGGCTATGTGGTGAAAGCGCAGCTGTACAACAAAGCGGGACAGCCTGTTTTCCGGAATGCTCTTGAACGAAGCGCTGAATCGATCATCA
>DALYUO010000156.1:484-6267 GCA_031981225.1 Pararcticibacter sp. | reverse complement strand
GATAACGTAAAGTTCGGGCTGCTAGAGGCGACGGTTAAGAATCCGGATAAGTGGAGTGACGAGGAACCAAGCCTTTACACCCTTGTATTGTCCCTTGCCGATTCGACCGGGAACGTACTGGAAGCGAAAAGCTGTAAGGTGGGTTTCAGAAGTATAGAGTTTTCGAAGGAGAACGGAAAACTGCTGATTAATGGAAAGGTGACTTACCTGTATGGTGTAAATCGACACGATCACGACCCGGTAAAAGGAAAAGCACTATCGAGGGAAGATATTCGAAAGGATGTTGAAACTATCAAGCGGTTTAATTTCAACTGTATCCGGACAAGCCATTATCCCAATGATCCGTATTTCTACGATCTGTGTGATGAGTATGGCATCCTCGTAATGGATGAAGCCAACTACGAAACCCACGGATTGGGCGGCAAGTTAAGCAACGCCCCCCAATGGACACATGCTTTCATGGAACGTACCACTCGAATGGTGATGCGCGATAAGAATCACCCCTGTATCATCATCTGGAGTTTGGGTAACGAAGCCGGAAGAGGCCCGAGCAATGCAGCACAAGCTGCCTGGATTCATGATTTCGATATTACCCGGCCGGTTCATTACGAGCCCGCAATGGGAAGCCATCAGCTGGAAGGATATATTGATCCTTCCGATCCACGTTATCCAAAGTCTAACGATCATTCTCACCGTTTGCAGAATCCCCTCGACCAGTATTATGTGGATATTGTGAGTCGTTTCTACCCTGGTATTTACACCCCCGATCTTCTTGTGAATCAGAAGAACGGCGACAACAGGCCGATTCTTTTTGTTGAGTATTCGCATTCTATGGGTAACTCAACGGGTAATATGAAGGAGTTTTGGGATATCTTCAGGTCACGCCCACGATTGATTGGAGGCTGTATCTGGGATTTTAAAGATCAGGGAATACTGAAAAAGGATTCCGCAGGGGTAGAATTCTATGCTTACGGAGGCGATTTCGGTGAGAAAAGACACGACGGAAACTTCTGTATTAACGGCATAGTAGCTTCTGACGGAAGGCCTAAGTCAGCGATTTTCGAATGTAAGAGAGTTTATCAGCCTGCCGAGTGTGAGCTTTATGATGCTGAAAGAGGCCTTGTAAAAGTTTCCAACCGCCACGCGGCGAAGTCACTGGCCGACTATGAAGTTACTCTTATTGTACGGCAGGATGGTAAGCCGGTGAAGACGCAGTTGCTGCCGCGTTTGAATCTTCAGGCGGGAAAGGATACTGTAATCAGTATTGAAAAATGGCTTCCTGCCTTCAAAAAAGGCTGTGAATATCTTGCAGATATCCATTTTTCGTTGTCCCGAGACGAGTCATGGGCGCCCAGGGGATTTGAGGTTGCATCTAACCAGTTTGCTTTAACTGGCCTTGCCAACCCGGTGAACCCAAAGAAACAATATCCCGCAGTTAGCCTTAGCGAGGTTACTGAAGGATACGTTTGCTCAGGCAGCGGTTTCCGGATAAAGTTCAGTAAGGCGAACGGTGCGTTAAGTTCCTACATCTCCGACGGAAAAGAAGAGATATTCAGTCCGCTTCTGCCTCACTTTACAAGACCTCAGACGGATAACGATCGCCGCGGCTGGAAGCCTTCAAAGAAGCTGAAAGAATGGTATGAGAATGATCTTCAATTGAAAAGCATAACGGGGGAGAAGCAGGAATCCGGTCTCATAAGAATTAAAAGCGTTTATACTCTGATAGGAGGACGGGTTTCAGTGGAAGTGGTTTACACAGTGAATGGAGAGGGTGTCGTAAAAGTTGATTATTCACTAAACCCCGGTACCGGTTTGCCTAACATTCCGAAAGTCGGGATGCAGTGCGGCATACGGAGGGAATACGATTTGATTAACTGGTATGGCCGTGGCCCACTTGAAAACTATATTGACAAAAGATACGGCTTTGACGCTGCTGTCTATTCCCTTCCGGTGAAGGAATTCATGGAGCCGTATATGTATCCACAGGAGAACGGCAACCGGACTGACGTGAGGTGGATGTATCTGAAGAAAGATAAAGTTAACGAAGGGCTGATGGTAGTAGCCGACAGTCTCCTGAGCATGAGTGCATGGCCCTACACCGAAAAGAACATTGAAGAGGCAAAGCACACCAATAAACTGACGGATGCTGGCTTCCTCACTTTAAATATAGACCTGATCCAGATGGGAGTAGGAGGAAATGATACCTGGTCGGATGTTTCTCAGCCTTTAGCGCAGTATCAAATTCCGGCTAAGCCTTACCGGTATGGGTTTTATGTTCTGCCTTCCAAAGTGAGAACAGAAGATGCGGGGGAATTATCTAAAAAGCTTAAGTTCTGATGAAAGTGAGTTATAAAAGAATTAAATACGGTATAGTGCTTTCTGTTCTGACGTCCGTTCTGATGTTTGGACGGGCCTCAGCACAGCGTGGTTTGCCGGAGTACATAAAGCCCGTTGGTGAGTCGGCAAAATCCTGGGTTTTCTGGTACTGGATGCATGGGGCCTACTCAAGAGAGGGCATTACAGCCGACCTGGAGGCGATGAAGCAGGTTGGCATCGCAGGAGCGTATCTGGCGCCCATCAAGGGGAAAACAGATCCTCCATTATATACGCCTTCTATTGATCAGCTTAGTCCCGAATGGTGGAAGATGGTGCGCTACGCCCTCGATGAAGCCGACAGGATCGGAATTAAAATTGCGATGCTTCCCAACGATGGTTTCGCTACTGCCGGCGGCCCATGGATTACACCTGAGAATTCAATGCAAAAGGTAGTTTCCTCTTCCATAATGATAAAGGGGGGACGTGTATTTAATGACACTTTGCCTTCTTTGCCGGCATATAAAGGCTATTTTCGCGACATTGCAGTGTTTGCATTTCCAGCAAACCGGGGAGCGGGGCATTCAACACGGACTGTTGTTCCAAAGGTGACTACAAGTACCGGAGCCGACGGGTCTTTCCTGGTGAAGCCGGGTAATAAACAAAACTTCGGAAGTAACGAGCCCTGCTGGATCCAGTATGAATTTACAAAGCCGTTTACATGCCGTTCTGTGGTGATCAGGGTGAATGGTTTTAATTATCAGTCGCATCGGCTTATCATTGAAGTGAGTGACGACGGTAAAAACTTCCGGGCTGCCGAACGTCTTCAGCCGCCAAGGGCAGGCTGGCTTGACTGGGATGCCGATGTTACCCACGAAATTAAGCCCGTAACCGCACGATTCTTTCGCTTTGTATACAATAAAGAAGGTTCGGAACCGGGTGCAGAAGACCTCGATGCCGCAAAATGGAAGCCCTCTCTTAAAATTGCGGGCATAGAGCTGTCTGCAGAGGCACGTGTGCATCAGTATGAGGGCAAGACCGGTGAAGTTTGGAGGCTAAGTTCAAGGACCACCCGCGACCTTGTGCCCGATTCTCTTTGCGTTCCTCTGGCTTCTGTAAAGGAGATAACACAATATACCGACGGTAAAGGAAGATTGAAGTGGAAAGTTCCGGTGGGTAACTGGGTGATTCTGAGGGTCGGTTATACATCAACCGGTCACATGAATGAAACTGCCGGTGCGGGAAAAGGACTCGAGTGCGACAAGTTTAACCCGGAGGTGGTAAGATTTCAGTTTGATAAATGGTTTGGAGAAGCGCTTCGCGTGGCAGGTCCTGACCTTGCTAAACGCGTCCTGAATATCTTTCATGTCGACAGCTGGGAATGCGGAAGCCAGAACTGGTCGCCGGTATTTCGCGAAGAGTTCAGGAATCGGCGTGGATATGATCCTGTGCCATACCTTCCCATCATGACGGGTGTTCCTGTTGAGAGCGCTGATGTTTCGGAACGTTTCCTCTATGATATAAGGCAAACAATATCGGAGCTTATCACCGATAACTTCTTTAAAACCCTTAAACAGCTGGCTCTTGAGAAAGGTGCCACCTTTACTGCAGAGGCGACGGCTCCTGTGATGGCTGCTGATGGCTTGCTGCACTTTAAGGAGGTGGACATACCAATGGGTGAGTTCTGGTTGCGGAGCCCGTCGCACGATAAACCTAACGACGTAAGGGACGCTATCAGCGGCGCTCATATTTATGGCAAGAATATCATTCAGTCGGAGGCATTTACAGAGGTCCGTATGCATTGGGATGAACATCCGGGAATGCTTAAAACTTTGCAGGACAGGAACTATGCCCAGGGCATAAACAGACTGGTTTATCATGTCTATACACACAACCCCTGGATGGACCGTAAGCCCGGGATGACGCTCAATGATGTGGGTTTACTTTTTCAGCGGGATCAAACCTGGTGGAAGCAGGGAAGGGCGTGGGTGGAATACGCAGAGCGTTGTCAATCGCTGCTTCAGCAGGGAAGACCGGTGGAGGATATTGCGGTTTTCACCGGAGAAGAGTTTCCGAGGCGGGCGATCCTCCCTGATCGGCTGGTGTCGTCTTTACCAGGGATTTTTGGTAAGGAAGTAGTGGCCGCAGAAAGGAAAAGGCTCGAAAACCGGGGAGTGCCCATGCGTGAAATGCCTGTAGGCGTTAATACGGGAGTGAATATGATCAATCCTGCAGACTGGACTGATCCGCTGCGCGGGTATGCTTATGACTCTTTCAACGCAGACGCCCTGCTTAATCTCGCTGTGGTAAGGAACGGACGGATTGAATTGCCCGGAGGAGCAAGTTATGCGGTTCTTATACTGCCGGGAAAGCACCCGATGAATACGAACAGCAATTTAATGAGTGCAGATGTAGCGGAACGATTGCTGCAGCTTGTTAAAGACGGAGCAACCGTTGTACTTGGAGACCGGCCGGTAACTACCCCTGGGCTTAAAAATTTCACAGAAGAAGATAAGAGGCTTCAGATAGCAACAGAGGAACTTTGGGGCGGATCTTTTACTACATTGCGCAACGGAGCCGCTTCAGCAATGGTAAAACAGGTCGGAAAGGGCCGCGTAATACCCGGGCCTCTTAGTTTAGAGTCTTTTGACTTCATAGGGGTACCGCGCGATTTTACTTACAGAGGTAAGAATAATGAGCCGGCCGGTAAAATTGCCTGGAACCACCGGAGTACCGGCGATTCTGAAATCTATTTTGTTTCGAATCAGGATTCGGTTAATAAGGAGCTCGTACTGTCGTTCAGGGTCTCGGATAAAGTCCCGGATATTTATGATCCTGTTACAGGAAGAACAATCACAGCAACCAATTGGACGGCTTCATCGGGCCGTACGGAGCTTCCTTTAGTGTTTGCTCCGAATGGATGTTACTTTGTGATCTTCAGAAATGAGACAGTTCCTTCTGCCAATAACGATAAGAAAAACTGGCCGGAGTTTCATGCTGTAAAGCAGATAGACAGTGACTGGTCGGTAAGCTTTGATCCTGCATTGGGAGGACCACAAAAGCCTGTGTTGTTTAAACAACTTGGCGACTGGAGCCAAAGCCAGGATACATCTGTCCGTTACTATTCGGGTACGGCGGTTTATCATAAGAGGTTTAAATGGAAAAAGCCTAAAGAAAGTGACCGTTTCTGGCTCGACCTTGGGAAGGTGTCCAATATCGCGGAGGTGAAATTAAATGGCGTAAGCTGTGGGATTGCCTGGACTGCCCCTTACAGGCTGGACGTAACAGATGCCCTCAAGAACGGCAATAATGAGCTGATCATAGAAGTAACGAACACCTGGTTCAATCGCATGAAGCATGATCTGTCATTGCCCGAAAATCAAAGGATAAGCCATACTACGGCTCCTTTCAGGCTGGGCAATCGCCCTCTCCTGAAGGCCGGGCTTACCGGGACAGTAACGATCCTTTCA
>DALYUO010000156.1:0-474 GCA_031981225.1 Pararcticibacter sp. | reverse complement strand
GATGAACAGAATAATGAGAGATAAACTGAAGACAGGTTTTATGCTGGCGGCATTATCTGCCGGGATATCGATGCTGACTGCAAATAGTAGCTTTGGGCAGGATAAAAGCCTTGTAAATACAACTTCCAGTCCGTATGCAAAGCTCAGGAATGTAAACATGGGTGATGTTAAGCTGACCAGTGGTTTTTGGGCAGAGAGAATGAAAGTATGCCAGGATTCTATGATCCCTTATATGTGGAATTTATATAAGGATCCTGAGGTAGCTCATGCCTTCCGTAACTTCGAGATAGCCGCAGGGCTGAAGGAAGGAAAGCACGCAGGTCCTCCGTTTCACGATGGCGACTTTTATAAATTGATTGAGGCGCTTAGCGCAATGTACGCTGTTACGAAAGACCCGAAGCTTGACAAGTACATTGACGAGGTGATCCCTGTGATTTCTAAATGCCAGAGAGCCGACGGATACATCCATACGCC
>DALYUO010000155.1:8158-11732 GCA_031981225.1 Pararcticibacter sp. | reverse complement strand
GGCGGATAACCGTCGGCTTTAATGTCCGCGGCCGAGATGTCGAGTCGATAGTTGAAGAGCTGCAGAACAAGGTTTCGCAGAAAGTGAAGCTTCCGGCGGGTTATTATATAAGCTATGGAGGCGACTTCGAAAATCTGAAGACAGCGAAGAAAAGACTGGCGATTGCAGTACCTGTGTCTCTTTTGTTGATCCTCGCTTTGCTGCACTTTGCTTTTAATTCATTAAGACAGGGTTTGCTGGTGTTCTCAGCCATTCCGTTATCGGCTATCGGGGGGATTATGGCGTTATGGACCCGTGGAATGTCATTCAGCATTTCGGCAGGGGTTGGATTTATTGCCTTGTTTGGCGTGGCCGTGTTGAATGGGATTGTGCTGATCACGGAGTTTAATCAGCTCAAACGATCGGGCGTGAATGACATGATGGTGAGGATCCTCCGTGGTACCCGTACGCGCCTGCGTCCGGTGCTGATGACGGCATCCGTTGCATCTCTTGGCTTTTTACCCATGGCGCTGAGTAGCGGGGCGGGTGCTGAAGTGCAGCGTCCGCTTGCTACCGTAGTGATCGGAGGGCTAATTACGGCTACAGCCCTGACTTTATTACTGCTTCCTGTACTTTACCTTTTGTTCGAATCGGGAAAGACCGGGCGAAAGGAGCAGAGAGGGATGAACCTGCTTCGTAAGAAGAGACTTCTGCTGGTTTGCCTCCTGGGACTAGCCGGCGGAGTTAGCGCCCAGCAGCCTATTTCCCTGCAGGCGGCTATTGATTCGGCAACAAAAAACAATACCTCGATTCAGGCCGCTGCGCTCAGAACCCGCTATTTCAAGAGCATGGAGGGAACTGCCTGGGATATTCCGCCGACTTTGGTCTCGGGAGAATATGGAAAGATTAATAGTGCTTTGAATGATAATCGTTTATCCGTAAGTCAGCAGATCGCCTTTCCGACCGTATATGTGCGGCAGAAAAAACTGTTAACGGCCGAAACGGAAAGCAGCCGGCTCAGGACGGATATGGAGAAACTGGATCTCAGGAAAGAGGTCACGTTTATCTTCTATCAATTCAGGCTTATGAATGAGCGAAAGAGGATCCTCCTGAAGTCAGACTCCCTTTACCGGATATTGGATCAGAAGCAGCAACAGCGCTTCCATGCCGGCGACGTTAATATCCTTATGAAGACCGCTGTAGAGTCGCAGAGCATGCAAATAGCCAGTCAGTTAAAGGGGGTTCTTTCAGATATGGAGATTCTGCAGCTTCGCTTCTCACGCTTTCTGAATTGCCGTTCTCAGTATGTTCCGGAAGAAGGCCCTGTCCGCATGGAGATTAACGCGCTGCCCGATGAGATGAGCGTCAATGATCATCCCGCTTTGGTATGGCAACGACAGCAGATAGATGTAGCCCTGGCGGAATGGCGATTGCAAAAATCAAAGTGGATACCTGCTCTGACTCTTGGATACAACAACCAGTCTATCTCGGGCTTTCAGAACGTTGGCGGGTCCGAAGTTTATTATGGGCGGAAGGACCGTTTTGGCTCCGTGCTTTTCGGACTTAGTGTCCCTCTGTTTTTTTCTCCCGTAGGTTCTGCCGTGAAGGCTGCTGCCCTAAAGCAGGAAATTAGAAAGAAAGAATATGAGGATGTGTTGCTGAGTCAGAAGACAGCGGTCGGCGAATTGCGATTGAGGTATGAGAAGAATAAGGCAATGCTGGATTATTATGAAAGCTCGGCATTGAAGCATGCCGACCTTTTAATAGAAAAGGCCTCCTTGCAGTTCGCTTCGGGCGACATTGGTTACCTCGAATGGATCACCCTGGTTAACCAGGCTATAGGGATAAAATCAGACTATTTTAATGTTCTCTCTGACTGGAATTCCCTGGCTGTTGATCTTAGTTCATATTTAAATACAAATAGATGAAGACGTTAAAATATTTTTATACGATAGTGTTGTGTATTATGTATGCCTCCTGTACCGATAGGAAGGCAAGCAAGCCTGAAGCGGAGAAGCAAGATGTTGCCGGAGTGGTTAGCCTTTCGGACGCGCAGGTAAAGAATGCGGACATTCAAACCGGACGTGTTGAGACACGCACGATGAGTGAGAAAATCACTGTAAACGGGGTAGTGGATGTTCCGCCTCAAGGTATGATCTCGGTCAGCTTTCCTCTGGGGGGATACTTTAAATCCACCCGCTTGCTCCCCGGAACGCGGGTTTCAAAAGGGCAGGTATTGGCCATGATGGAGGATCAGTCGTATATCCAGCTTCAGCAGGATTACCTCATTACCAAAACAAAGCTTGCTGCCTTGAAAGAGGATTACAAGCGGCAAAAGATGCTGAATGTCAGCAAAACAAGCAGCGACAAGACGTTCCAGATGGTAGAAAGCGACTACCGGACACAGGAGATCGGACTTAAAGCGCTCGGGGAGAAATTGTTGATGCTGGGTGTGAATCCACAGCGTTTAAGTGTTAACAAGATCAGTCGCTCGATTCCCATCCGATCGCCGATCGATGGATTTGTCATGAAGGTAAATGCCAGTATAGGTTCATATGTAAATCCTTCAGATGTGCTTTTCGAATTGGTTAATACAGACGACTTACATCTCGCACTTACCGTTTTTGAGAAAGATCTTAACCTGATCCACAAAGGTTCGAAAGTGACTGCTCATCTCTCGTCTGATACTTCCCGGGTTTATAGAGCGGAGGTGATCCTGCTGGGAAGAGGCTTAGATGAGAACAGGAGCACAACTGTCCACTGCCATTTTACCGGCAGGATAAGCGGACTAGTCCCGGGAATGTTCCTTCAATCCGAAATCGAGAGCAGCGGGAGGAAGGTGACCGCTGTTCGCGAAGATGCCGTGGTGAGGTATGGAAATAAGGAATATATTTTTGTTACCGAAGGGAAGAACCAGTTCAGGCAGCTTGAGGTAAAAAGTGGTAAATCAGAGAATGGCTTTACAGAAGTGAAGGCGGACGAGCCTTTAAAAGACCGGATGATTGTTACCGCTAACGCTTATTCCATCCTGATGAAGATGAAGAATACTGGAGGGGATGAATAATCATAAGTGCTGCCATTGTACAACTAAATCATTGGGCTTACATGTATCGTAGATCCCGATTTACGGGAACCCGTAAAATTACTCAATTATCCTTATTTATCTTCGGAGATCGAACCAATCATCAATATGGATTTCAGAGATTCAATACTACAATTCGCAGCGAGGGTCGAAAAGTTGTGCCCTCAGATTCAAACTGAAGAGGCAACCAAGAATGCTCTTATTATGCCCTTTATACAGCTGCTGGGCTACGATGTGTTTAACCCATTCGAAGTGAACCCGGAATTTATTGCCGATATCGGAATTAAGAAAGGGGAGAAAGTTGACTATGCTATTATGAAGGAAGGTAAGCCTATTCTGCTGATCGAATGCAAGCATTATACCGAAAACCTTGATCCGCATAATTCGCAGCTGTTCCGTTACTTTCATACCACAGATGCAAGATTCGGGCTGCTTACCAACGGCATCAACTTTCGGTTCTATACCGACCTGGTCAGCCCGAATAAAATGGATGATAAGCCATTTTTCGAGTTT
>DALYUO010000155.1:1592-8117 GCA_031981225.1 Pararcticibacter sp. | reverse complement strand
GGGATAATGAAATTGCCGAGCTCAAGAAGTTTCACAAAAGCTACTTCGATATTGAGAACATTTCCAATGCCGCGAGCGAGCTGAAGTTTTTAAATGAAGTGAGGACGCTATTGTCTAACGAGCTGTCAAATCCCTCTGAAGAGTTCGTTAGGTATTTTGCAAAAAAAGCATATCCTTCTGTGGTTACCCAAAAGGTGCTTGAACAGTTTACAGTCATCACTAAGAAGGCCTTTAACCTCATTGTGAGCGACCTTATCAACGACCGTCTGAAGTCGGCTCTGAAAACGGAAACTGCCAAGGCAGAGCCATTAACTGAGGCGCAACAGGAGGAACCGGAAGCCAGGCTGGAAATCGGTATTGAAACCACTCAGGATGAAATAGAGGCCTATTTGATCATCAAGTCAATCCTACGGCAACACACAGATCCGCAGCGGATTCGTCTAAGAGATGCACAGTCGTATTGTGCTATTCTCTTAGACGATAACAACCGGAAACCAATCTGCAGGCTGTATTTTAATGGGAAGAAAAAATGTGTGGATATTCCTGACGAGAGTAAGAAGTTCGTGAGGAATGAGATACAGGCGCTAGATGATATTTTTTCGCTGGCAGGTAAGCTGATTGAAGCGGTTAGTGGATACGAAAGTAAGGTGGTGAGTGTTTAACCCCACTATTTTTTGATTATATGCTTAAGTATCTATTCTTTTCCGATTTTCTGAGGCCTTTTTTCAAGCGCACTGCTTTTTGGATAAACACAAAACGGCGGGCAATAAGATTGTTGTTAAAGGGACGAACAAAGTTGGAGATCAGGCATATTGGCGTTAATTCCTCTTTTCAGTTCTCCACTGGAGCGGTACTGATTACCTGGGATATTTCGAATTTCACACACATTACTATTAATAAAAAGGTAAAAACGACCAATATGAATGGCATTGCACTAAATGCTTCTGTATTTGGTTATAGCTACCATATTACGATTCACGGGCTTTTTTCGAAGGCTGAGGCAAATCTTGAGTTAAAGCCGTCCGCAGCCTTTGAGCCAACGTCAAATCCCGCTATCTCCGTAAATCGGCATGGTTTTCCAAGTGAACTTCCCTATCAGATCTATGCTACAAGATATAGAGAAAATTTGCCCTTGTTTTCGGGAGTTCCAGTTCTGAGGGTGGCCCATATAAAGAATAAAATAAGCTCTGTTAGCCTTAGGATGAGTGACTATCAGCATATAAACGACAACTAGCAATACTTGAACATGATTAGAGACTATTATACAACTCCTCGACCCTCACCTATTATGAGGTTTTTTTGGAAGGTAGCCGGAGGCGACCGTTATCTTCTTGAACGGGCCACTTATTCTGACCAGATGAAATACATGTGTCTGGGCGGTATTGTTGTAGCTACCGGAGCTATGGCAGCACTATCAGGAGGGTACGGTTTTTACACTATCTTTCAGGAAAGGGGATCTGCTTTGACTTCTGATTTTGACCTCAAAACGAGTTTATTATCCGTTGTTTTTGGGTTTGTCTGGGGATTGATCATTTTCAATATTGACCGCTTCATAGTAACAAGTACAGGGAAAGGTGATGGAACAGAAGCTATTACAATGAAAGAATTGAAGGGAGCTATTCCTCGCCTTATAATGGGGGCCATTATAGCCCTCACAATTTCTAAACCAGTAGAAATAAGAATGTTTAAGACTGAGATTGACGCAAAGCTTTACGAAGAACAGCTCAAGCTTCAGAAAGAGTATGAAAAGCGGACAAAAGCTAATTACGAAGAGCGGATAAAACTAGTTGACGGCGATTTGGGTAAATTGGAGACCGAAAGAACAGATCTGGTTGAGCGGATCAAGAAGGCCGAGAAAGAGTATACAGACCAACTGCAGGGGAGGGCTGGTGCACCGGCGGGAGACGGAAAACTTGCTCAGGCCTTAAAGACTCAGAAAGATGCCCTGATTACAGATCTCGAAAGTTTCGATCAAAAAAATGGGGACAAATTACAGGAAATAGAGGCTAAGCGCAAAAAGGTGCTTGATGAACAGGAACTGGCACTTAACAACAACGTGAAAGTGGCCAATGGACTAGACGGACTTCTCGAAAGAATAAAACTGGCACACGAAATCGCTGGGTTTACCATCTCTCTTTTTGTTACACTTTTATTCATGGCCATTGAACTAACCCCAATATTTTTTAAGCTCATGCTTATTAAAACGCCGTATGATTATCTGGAAGAGAATGTAAAAGAACTCATTAAGGCTGAGAATGGCATTGAGGTGAAGTATGATTTTTATAAAGATAAAGAAGGGCAGGAGCGTAACCTTGTTGTTAACCATATGGCCGAGAAAATAATATACGAGAAGATAAAGGCTACTGAAGCGCAAAAGTACCTTATCGACTATGCCATCGCCAAATACATAGAGGAGCAAAAGAGGAAAATTGACGAAAATCCATCTGAATTTATAGTGACCGAGAATGTTACACTTCCTCAGGTTTAATAAGCTTAGTATTTTCTTATGTAAATTTTCGGGGGAGGATTTTGCCATTGTGCAGCGTTGCCCGTGGAAGATTAGGAATTACTTTGCATTCATCGGTCTGTTCGTCCTGGTGATGTTTGTTGGATGCTTTTACAGTTGTGCGTCATTTATTTACAATCTTTTTGGCCATTACCTTGCGTTCGCAATTCCCGTAGGACTGCTATGGGGAGGGATTGTTGTTAACATATATTTGCTGCTACTTTATACGTTGTCGCCAACCCTTTTGCCCGGAAAAGAGTCACCCTCTCCGATAACATTCGCGCTTATTTATCGTGTTGTGTTCCTTGTGATTCTCGCAGTTGTAATTTCTAAACCGGTCGAAGTTTCTCTGTTTTCAGGTCTTGTTAAATCTGATCTAGAAGAATATAAGCAGGAAAAACGAAACTCCTTTTTTGTCACTCTAAAGAGAAGCGATCTTGATAAAGAAGCAGAGATTGTTAAGAGGTATATAACTGATTTAAATACTCATGCAGCTCTGGAAGACGAGCCTTTCAGGCGAGCCACAACCCGGCTTGTAATTAGTGTTTTTACTGATGATATCCTCTTTCTAGAAAGGATAGGGAAGCTCAAACATAATCGGGATATCTGCATTCAAAAGGATGAATTAGTTGAGCAACAGCGGATCAATGCAGAATTAGCAGTTCTAAAGTTGAAGTCCCTAAACGGAGCCCCTACGCATCTGCGTCAGGGTTGGGATAGGTGCCGAAACTCGTTCATTTTTTTGTTACAACAGGAAAACTTGCAGGTTAGGAAAATGGAAAAGCTGCTTGAAGAGAGTAATCTATACATTCGAAGGATAGAACTACTTAGCAGTGCCTTGCCGATAAGCTGGCTTTTTACTCTTTTAACCATCAGTGTCTTTCTTATTCCGGTATATCTGAAGTTTGTCATCCGCAAAAAAGGTGTCTTTTACCCTCAAAAAGCTAAGATTGAGCGAAGCATAGTCGAAGACGAGTACACACTGTTCAAGGAGCAGTACCGCAACGTCTTTTATGAGCGATTCGAGACATACAAAGACTTTTATGAGTCGCATATAGATCCACCTTTTAATACCCAAAAAAAGAGTGATCCGGCCACTTTCAAATCACAGGAAGACTTTTTAAGTATAGTGTATGGAGTGGATTGAAGTTGATAAGGTAAAAACCACTGAACGGTGTACCTGGCTTATTGGTAGGCTCAATGGGAAATATTATGGAATTCCGGATGAGCGAAAAATGGAACTATTAACTGACGGTATAAAGTATTACGATATTACCGTTTATGAGGCATCTGTAGTCGTAGAGAAGATCAGGAGGTTTGATGAAGGAATTCCACCTGAATGGCAGGAGGCACAGCTGTTCCCAGGGAAGTTACCAGACCCCTTAATGTGTAATGTTAGTATACCGGGGACTGAGGGTAAGTTCAGATTGGATTTAGGGGGAATCCGGTTGCAGAATATTGTGCTCGATAGGATGCTACATCAGGAGGAGGACAATCAGATATTTGGAACAATTGACGCTGACGTATGTGCTTATCTTAGCCAGTTTGTAGAAGAGAAGTACACAGAGAGAGTTGCTGTGCCTAGTGTTGTCACAACATCCTCTGATGATCAGATTATTGAGAATGAAAATGTATCAGAGCCGTACATTCATGGTTCTGATACCAAGGCCTTTTCCGACAACAACAGATCGGTATTATACCAATCGCCGAAGGGTACTTATCCGAACGGGAAATTCAATTTTCCAGCTCCAGCTCCAGTTCGCGAACATACATCGAAAGGTCTTAACGTTGTCGATGGATTGATTTACATTTTCTGGCTGGCATTGATAGTGAACTTCATCATAGTCCTGGGGCCGGCAATTATTCCGATCATTTTTTTCGGTCTTATCATTTTGCTCTTCGGCTATTTCCCAAGGGTTGTTGGATGGGCGTTTGCTATATTTTATCTGGGATTGCTCGTTTTTGGAATTGCAGGCATCTTACGTCGAGTAGGAATAACGGGCACAGATCTACAGAAAGCTCAAGAACGGATGTAAGAGGTCAGGGCAGATCAGATGATATCCCGCGAAGAGCAGATGTACGGGAGAACACAGAACCTGAAGAGTCTACTACTAATGACAATCTTATCGCACATACGATAAGCTGGAATGACTATGACAACGTAACATATACGGGCAAAATATGGGTAAAGAGAAGTGATCTGACCAGATCTGTCGGTTATAAAAATAATATTAATCTTGAGGGTACGGGCATTGAAAAGTACGATAAGCTGCTCTATTTCCTGCAGCAAAATGATAAAGATCGCTTAGGCGGAGTTTACCAGTTGTTCGATTCGATTTATTACAAATACAAGCCTGACCAAAAGAGATTTGCCGAGATTATTGTGTCGTTTGTACAGTCAATTCCTTACGCTCTTGTTTTGGATAAAGATTGTGATGCGTCAATGTATCAGGATCAGTTTATCCAGGAGTATCTTGAGCGATCAGACTCAAGATGCGATGGCTTTGAACGATTCGGTATTAATACCCCGATTCAGTTTTTTGCAGATTTAAAGGGAGATTGTGATACCCGGACTCTTTTGTTGTATACATTACTATCGCATTATAAGTATGATACAGCTTTATTGAGCAGTGAATTCTATCAACACTCGGTTATTGGAGTAAATCTGCCAATGGAGGGTGATTCCTTTCAGGTAAATGGTGAAAATTACATGTTCTGGGAAACTACAGCCCAGGGAAACCGCGCTGGTTATCTTCCTCCTCAAATCTCTAATAAATCAATGTGGAGAATATCATTAATGTCAAAACAATAGAAATAAAATGAATACGAAATCACAGTTTATTATCCTGGTCATCAGTCTTATAGTCTTTATAGCGCTCCTGGTTTTATTGAGGGCTTTATTATTCAGGAAAATCAGGCACATGTTGAAAGCTCCTAATTTTTCTACCGGAATATTTGTCGCAGTGGTTTTGTTTGTCCTTGCGAGCGTACTATCGAAAGTAGTTGAATTAATGGAGGCTGCTTATAAGATCTTAAATCAGACTAACCCATCGGTCACAGAATTTTGGGAAGCATTTGCTTTAAGAAGTAGCTTACTGCTATCGAGTGGCTTGTTATGGTTTCTCCTGATTTACTATTTTGCCATGCTCTCTACCAGGATTATAACGGGTAAACTTAATTTGAAGGAACAGCTTGAGAATGATTATGCTGGTTATTCTTTAATTAGAGGTGCTATGCTTTTAGGGGCAAGCCAGCTTACTGCTGATATCTTCAGCCGAATAGCTGTTCAACTCTTGCCTGTGATCGACGTTCCATTTTACAGGTAGAGTAAACTGTACTAATTTTGACTCTCTTTTAATATTAAACAACCATGAAGTTTCTAAAACTCATACTGATCATCCTCTTTGTTGGTTGTCTCTTTAATATGCCGTACGGATATTTCCAGCTTGTGCGGTTTGCTGGGATGGCGCTGTTCTTCTTATTCGCTTATCAGGTAAGAGACAAACGCAACAAGACTTTTATGATTATGTGGCTACTTTGCGGGGTTCTACTAAATCCTTTCATTAAAATAGCATTAGGTCGGACTATTTGGAATATTGTGGATGTGATTTTGACTTTGATTCTAATTTATTCTATTTGGAAGGACGGAGAGGAGAGAGGGAATAAGAAAGATAAAACCGCATGACAAATAGCTACTTAATAGTCGACAGCTAGCAAGAATCACTGCTTCCCATATTTCTTTATCATGTAACGTGTTGCTTGCCTCAATTCTTTCTCCGGATGTTCGGGGTTTGCACCGTCGGAAGTAAAAAACTCTACTTTTCCGTCGATCTTTGAATACCATACGTGACCCAGTGCTTTCAGAGTTATCGTATCGGGGGTAGTGATCTTTCTGAAGTGTGCGACGAGCATAGTATCCATAGCTATGAGGTTCTTGTTAAAGATTTTCCTGGTGCATGATATGGCTGCGTAATGATCACCTGTCCAGTACATACATTCTGATGATTTAAGAGGGGGGT
>DALYUO010000155.1:0-1582 GCA_031981225.1 Pararcticibacter sp. | reverse complement strand
GGAAGGATGATATTTATCCTATTCTTAAATATATTCGCAAACCGCCCGCGCTTGCTGTTGCCGGTGTGCGGTGGTTGTATAGGTTCTTCCGGCTCTTTTAGGTTTTCTGGCTTTTCCGACTCCGTTGTCCCTTCCATGTTTTCTGACGTGTCTGGGATCCCGGGGTTTGGCAGCTTCTCTCCAGTGGAAACTTCTGGCTCGACGTAGGTGGGATTTGTATCTTCAGAGGAATTCGTGTTGTTATCTTGCGGTAGTGCCCAGTCAGCGCGATAGGGTCTTGCGGGAAACTCAATCAACCAGGCCAGTAACTCAATGTTTTTTTCGCTTGTGTTGTTATTCTTACCTCGTAGAAAATTACATAAGGGTTTAAAGCGGTCTGCTTCGTTATGCTTAATAGCCTTTTGATATTCACTGGCATTTGCATATGGTCCAAAAAACTCGCTCAGAAACTTTTCATCCTTCCTTAAGTCTCTTCTATTACAAATACTGATGCATTCATTTTTGATCTTCGCAGGAGTAGGACGGATCAGGTTAGAAGTCAGACTTCCATCACTCTCTTTTTTCTGATAGTGGTTCCGGACACAGATACTATAATCCTTAAACATATATAAAGCAAACTAATTTGCACGGATACGAAGCCGCTGACATGTAAGTGTTACGACTTTATGGGCCTGTAAACCTACTAAATAACGCTTGTATAAAACTACACGAAATTAAATATTATCGGTAGTCCGAGTTTACGGGAACCCGTAAAAAAAAGTCTATACTGCTTGCTAGCTTTACAAGTACAGTATATATATATAGTAGTTATGCAGATGAAAAAAATCCTTTCTCTAACACTTTTGCTTTTAACGAGTTTCATTTGTTTTAGTCAATCCTATCTCGGCACGGTGACGAAGCTGGTCAACTTTAGAAAAGGGCCGGGGACCGATTATAGCATTATATCTACAATGAAGCCTGGGACGCAAATTTTCATTATTTCACTTGAAACAGAAAACGGCTTTTATAATATCATCGATATCGCGACGGACAAAGAAGGATATATAAATAAATCTTTTGTAAAGCCAGTAAGAGAAGTAGAAAGTAGCAAAGAAGGGATATTTTCCCCGAGCGGTGAAACGTCGAATTACAATCCTGACGTTGAAATATTTAACAATACTTCCCTTACTCTGACGTTGAAATTAAACAGTGAAACATACGCTTTTCATCCAAAGCAAAAACGAACAATAAGCCTGACTCCAGGGGCGTACCAGTATAGAGCTTCTGCACCAGGCATAATACCAAATATCGGCACTGAGGAATTGCAAGGTAATACGGCGTATACCTGGCAGTTTTATATAGTAACAAAGAGAAGATAAATGAGAACACTTATAGCACTCAAAATAGGTTTTTTTGAATGTACCGAGACCAACACGTCCTCTTTCTTAAAAACAAGAAACTTTCGACGTTCAGATCTAATAAACCGTGACAATGCTTATATTGGAGATAACCAGGCGAATTAAAACTTCACCCTTTTCCCCATGAGCTTGCTGGTATCCTGGCCCTCTTCTGTAGCGATGGTGGCCTGCTGCTTTAGCTGATC
>DALYUO010000154.1:254-11751 GCA_031981225.1 Pararcticibacter sp. | reverse complement strand
TAAGTTCGATTTCGGAAACGGTAAAACAGCAAGGGGATATAGGCAAACCCTTCCCGAAATGCAATATTCTAACGAAAAAGGATATGGCTTTCTCCCTGGTGCAGATCTTAAAGCTTCGAACCACCGGGGTAAAGATCCTTTAGCCACTGACTTTATTAGCAGCGAAAAGCCTTTCTTTTTCTCGGTAAAAATCCCGGAAGGAAATTATAATGTGACTGTGACCATGGGTGACGAAAAAGGTTCGTCAGCCCAGACTATCCGGGTAGAGAACCGGCGGCTGATGGTGGAAAACACAATAACCCAAAACGGAGAGGTAGCTAGGAAAACTTTCACGGTGCATGTCCGTACTCCCAATATCGCCGGTAGCGGCGAGGGGGTAAGGCTCAAGCCAAGGGAATCAGGCTATTTTCATTGGGATGATCAGCTTACCATTGAGTTTAACGGAAAAGAACCCAAAGTCTGCGGTGTTGAAATACAGAGAACTGATAAGCAGGTAAGTGTTTTCCTCGCCGGGAACTCTACAGTAGTAGACCAGGCTGATGAACCTTATGCCGCCTGGGGACAAATGATCCCCGTTTTTTTTCAGCCTGAGAAAGTAGTAATTGCCAACTATGCCGAGTCGGGCGAAACTCTGAAAGCATTCAGGGCTGAAAGAAGGCTTGCAAAAATACTAAGCTTGATAAAAGCAGGAGATTATCTGCTTATTGAATTTGCTCATAACGACCAGAAGCCTGGAGGAAATCATCTGGATCCTTTTACTACCTATAAAGAAACAATTAAAGAATATATTCAAGTAGTACGCCAAAAGGGGGCTTTCCCGGTTCTGGTTACGTCTATGCATCGCCGGAACTTTGATGAAGGTGGGAGCCTCATAAACACGCTTGGTGACTATCCCGAAGCGATGCGTCAGGTAGGAAGGGAAGAAAATGTTCCGCTAATAGATCTGAACGCCATGAGTAAGCAGTTATACGAAGCCTGGGGGCCTCAAACGTCATTGAGGGCCTTCGTTCATTATCCCGCAAATACGTTCCCCGGACAAACCCAGAAGCTGGAGGATAATACTCACTTTACCCCTTATGGCGCTTATGAACTGGCAAAATGCATCGTCGAAGGAATAAAGGAAAAAGCTCCGGAATTAGCTAAATACCTTCGGGATACCACGACTTTTGACCCGGCGATGCCTGATCCTGTAGATCAATGGTACTGGCCCTTGAGTCCGAAGGTGTCTGTATCCAAACCAGATGGAAATTGATTTAAGATCTTTATTATGCGAAAGAGATATATCACTGCCATTCTCGCCCTTACAGGTTTTTCTTTCTCTGCCTATCCGCAAACAAAAAAGCGGCCTAATATCATTGTCATCCTGGCAGATGATATGGGCTATTCTGATATAGGCTGCTTTGGATCGGAGATTCAAACGCCCAACCTGGATGACCTGGCAAGGAACGGACTGAAGATGACGAATTTCTATAATGCTTCACGTTGCTGCCCAAGCAGGGCGTCCCTGCTGACGGGACTGTACCAGCATCAGGCGGGCGTGGGCGATATGATGAATACACGACCGCAGTCGGCTTACCAGGGCTACCTCAATAAGAGCTGTGTAACGATTGCCGAGGCACTGAAACCTGCTGGTTACAATACGTTTATTGCAGGCAAGTGGCATGTTGGCCAGGCTCCTGAACACTGGCCGTTAAAGCGTGGTTTCGATCGTTATTACGGATTGATTGATGGTGCAGCAAGTTATTTCGGACTTTATCCCTATCGGCCTAACCAGAATTTAACAATTGCTCTCGATGATAAGCCCGTTACCCCTGATAAAGATTACTACTCTACGAACGCGTATACGGATTATGCAATTAAATTTATAGAGGAGAGTGAATCATCGGGTAAGCCATTTTTTCTTTACCTGGCTTACCAGGCTCCCCACTGGCCCCTTCATGCTTTGCCTGAGGACATCGCCAGGTACCGGGGGAAATATGAAGCAGGTTGGGACAAGCTTCGTGAAGCGCGTTTTAAAAAGATGAAGGGACTGGGCATTCTGGATAAAAACACCGTGCTGTCGCCCCGGGACAAACAGGTGAGCGACTGGGAAAGCTTAAATGCGGACGAAAAAGAAAGGTGGGAAGAGAAAATGGAGGTATATGCCGCAATGATTGACCGGATGGATCAGAATATTGGAAAGTTACGCAATAGACTGAAGGAATTGGGAGAAGATCAGAATACCGTTATTATGTTTCTGTCAGACAATGGAGGGAGCAACGAGTCTATAAGAGGCAATGGATTTCTTCCGGAGATCATTGAAGCGGCGCAGAAACCGGCCAGCGACCCCACATCTTTTACATCGTATGGATTCGCTGGGGCGAACCTGAGTAATACTCCTTTTCGCCTGTTTAAACACTGGGAATATGAAGGAGGAACGGCAACACCCTTTATAGCATGGGGCCCTTCGGTAATTATGAAGGGAAACGTTAGCAGTCAGCCGGCCCATATTATTGATCTCATGTCTACCTGTCTCGATCTTGCAGGTGTGAAGTATCCGAAAACGTATAAAGGAAATACTATTAAGCCAATCGAAGGACTTAGTCTAGTCCCCCTTTTTAAAGGCAGGGAATGGAAGGGGCACGAGGCTTTATATTTTGAACATGAAGGAAATAAAGCCGTAAGGCAAGGCGACTGGAAAATAGTTTCCGGGTTTCCGGAGAATAAATGGCGCTTATATAACCTCAAAGCAGACAGGTCTGAGTTGGTTGATTTGAGTGATAAGCATAAGCCCAAAGTAAAGGAGCTTGTTTTCTTATATGATTCATGGGCTAAGAGAGCGGAAGTAATTCCCTTCGAAGAGTTGAATAGCAACAAGGGCGACAAGTTTCAAAACTGAGCAAAACAAATGTCTCTTTAGTAAAAGAGATTAAACTTTACTGGAATAAATCATTTGAAGCCATCGATTAATACTAAAACTATGAGCATAAAACGTACGCTTTTCTTATTTATACTACTAATAGCAACTGGCTCTGCTTCGCAGGCACAAAAAGGAACAACCAAAGAAGTGCAATATCTTTCGGGTACCGACAACAGGAACACCGTCACCTGGGATTTCTGGTGTACCGGGGGAAGAAAAAGCGGAAGCTGGGCTACAATCCAGGTACCCTCGCATTGGGAGCAGCAGGGCTTTGGCGCTTATAATTATGGCAGGGATTATGTAACTTATGGGAAAAACTTTCGCTTTGCGGATGAAAAGGGTATTTATAAATATGGGTTTTCTGCGCCTCAAAGCTGGGCCGGGAAGGATGTGTATATTGTGTTTGAAGGGTCGATGACCGACACAGAGGTTAAGATTAATGGCAAGCTCGCAGGGCCCGTACACCAGGGGTCTTTCTACCGGTTTAAATACAATATCAGTGACAAACTCAAGTTCGGCAGCATGAATCAGCTTGAGGTGCTGGTTAGTAAGATGTCTGCCGATGCCTCCGTTAATAATGCAGAACGACTGGCAGATTACTGGATATTTGGGGGAATCTTTCGGCCGGTTTATCTCGAAGCCCTGCCTAAGGAACATATCGATTGGACTGCCATCGACGCCAAAGCCGACGGTTCATTTAATATGAATGTATACCTCAAGAATGTTGCAGCGGGAAGGGAGATCTTAGCGGAGATTGTTGATTCAAAGGGCAATATTGCCAGTACAGCAAAAGCATTAACTCGCGGAAATGATTCACTCGTTAATCTGAAAACCAAACTAAAGAACGCGCTTTTGTGGACCGCCGAAACGCCGAACCTTTATAGGGTAATTATTTATATTAAAGATGCGGGTAATTCAATCTATCAGACTTCAGAGAAATTTGGATTCAGAACCATAGAGGTCAGAAAGCAGGATGGCATCTATGTGAACGGGACGAAGATAAAAATGAAAGGTGTTAACCGTCATGTTTGGTGGCCCGAAACCGGAAGAGCTGTAAACCCGGAGATCGATCTCAACGATGTGAAGCTGATGAAGGAGATGAACATGAATGCTGTAAGATGTTCGCATTACCCTCCCGACAAGAGCTTTCTCAATATCTGTGACTCCCTGGGGCTTTACGTGCTTGATGAGCTTGCGGGATGGCAAAAGGCATACAGCACGAAGGCCGGAACTCCCCTGGTGAGAGAAATGGTGACGAGGGATGTTAATCATCCTTCGATTATTTTCTGGAGCAATGGAAACGAGGGGGGGCATAATTTTGAACTCGACGATGACTACGGGACTTACGATCTGTCGAAACGGCCTGTGATCCATGCCCATCATAAACCCGGAAATGCTTTTAAAGGTATTGATTGCAACCACTACGAAGACTATTACAGCAGCCAAAGTATACTGGCTGATACAAACATCTATATGCCTACCGAATTCCTGCATTCGCAGGACGACGGTGGCGGAGGCGCTTCCCTCGCCGACTTCTGGGAACTTCACTGGAATTCCAAAAAAGGTGCCGGCGGCTTTATCTGGGCACTGGTAGATGAAGGGATTGTACGCACAGACCTTAACGGGATGATTGACGTAAATGGAGTAAACGCTCCGGACGGACTGGTAGGACCGCACCGCCAGAAGGAGGGGAGTGTAAACGCTATCCGCGAGATCTATTCGCCGGTAAAGATCGCTATGAAAGAGTTGCCTGCAAACTTTAAAGGAGAAATACCGGTAGAGAACCGTTACCATTTTACCAACTTAAACCAGTGTACATTCAAATGGGAACTCGTAAATTTTAAAAAGCCGTCGGACTTCTATACTGATTATACTGTGTTAAAGGAAGGGAACGCTACGGCACCTTCTGTCGCTCCGGTTGCAAAAGGCGTTTTAAAGTTAAACCTTCCTCCGGACTGGAGAGCGTTTGATGGCCTTACCCTGGCCGCTTATGATCCGTTTAAAAATGCGGTCTATAAATGGACGTGGAAGGTGAAAAGCAATGTAAGGTTGCTGGATAGTCTGGTGATCACTAAAAGCACCGATCCGGTAAACGTTACAGATACAGACAGCACTGTTACGCTTAAAGCAAGTGGAATTGCAGTAACTTTTAGTAAAAAGACAGGGAGATTAGCAGGTTTGACAAACGACTACAGCGCCAGGCTGTCATTCTCAAACGGCCCGGTACTGGTAAGCGGTAATGCTGTATTCACCGGGTTAAAGCATTATAAAGAGAACGACGGTTATGTTGTGGAAGCTTCGTACAGCGGTGATATGAGATCAGTACGATGGAAAATGTACGGCAGCGGCTGGCTGGAGATGGCTTATGAATACAAGCTGGAGGGGACTTATCCTTTTGCCGGCGTAAGCTTCAGTTATCCTGAAAATTATATTCTGGGCGCTAAGTGGCTGGGAAAAGGGCCCTATAGAACCTGGAAAAACCGTCCGCAGGGAGGTACTTATAATGTATGGCAAAACCGGAACAATGATACTCATACTGGCAGCGCCCCATGGCTTTACCCCGAGTTCAAAGGTTATTATGCGGATATCACCTGGATGGAGATGAATACAGTGGAAGGGAAGTTCACAGTGGCCAGTAAGGATAAAGACTTGTTTGTACGGCTATTCGATTTTTACGCACTATCCGGTTCCAAACCCCATCCTTCGCTCCCCCCGGGCGACATCTCTTTTCTGGATGCCATTCCGCCGATCGGAACTAAATTGGCACTAAACATCAGTGCCAATGCATCAAAACTTGGTGCTGAAAGCGAAATGAATAAGCTAAGCGGCACAACAAAAAGAACTCTTTATTTCTATTTCGGCCTGCCGAAACCTTCGATAGAGAACAAACAGTTTGTTATGCCTAAGGAGAATATCCTGACGGATTAATCGGCTAACGACCCACACCTTCCGAGGTCATCTGTATCCGTTTGATGGTCCCGTCCTTATTATAGAAAAGTTTATCAATACATACAGAACGGCGGTAACTGCCGCCTTCTGTATTAATGCCGCCGTTGTGGTAAACGAAATACCAGTTATTTTTAAATTGCACAATGGCCTGATGATTCGTATTTGAATTGCCTGCAATCTCGTTAAGAATCCCTTTATATTCCCAGGGACCAGTGATATTTCTGCTCATGGAATAAGCTATCTTTTCCGGAAATCCTACTGCGTACGAAAGGTAATACCAGTCCTTATATTTATGGATCCAGGGCGCCTCAGTAAAATGGGGGAGGTTAGTCACAGGAATGATCGGGCCTTCCGTTTCGGTCATATTTTCTTTGAGCTTGATGTAATAACACTGTGTGTTGCCCCAAAAAAGATAAGCCTGACCCTTATCGTCGACGATTACCGTGGGGTCGATATCATCCCAGCTGATCTTCGTAAACTGGGTGGTCATCTCGTTGGTAATGAGCGCTGAGCCCCGTGCGTCCTTGAAGGGACCGGTCGGACTGTCTGAAACTGCTACTCCTATCGATTTTCCGTGTATATCTTTGTGCTCAACAGCAACGTACCAATAGAATTTTCCGTTGCGCTCAATTACCTGCGATGCCCAGGCATCCCCCTTTGCCCATGTAAAAGCGGTGGTATTCAGCGGTACCGGATGTTCAGTCCAATGTACCAGGTCTTCCGTCGAAAATACCAGCCACTCCTTCATAACATAGCGGTTTTCGCGTGGCGGACACTCGTCATGCCCTGCATACAGATAGAACTTGTCCTTATAAACAAGTGCAGCAGGATCAGCTGTATATTTGTGAGTAATAACCGGATTTCCTTTGGATGTGAAGGTCGTATCACCGTTTGCTTGTCCTGCGAGAACAGTATTTGCTGTTAAAGCAAGAACGAAAGTTGAAATGATGGAAAGCAGCTTCATAATGTCTCAGTTATAATTGGGTTTCTTGATGGTTAAATGTCAGTTAAACATTTATAATCTCTTGCCTAAAGGTCGATAGTTTTGTGATAAAATACAATAGTCCGAGCCTTTTAAATTGCTGAGCATGCCAGTATAGTACGGGATGGTAAATTGGGAATTCCGTATTAATTTTAGAACGCAGGGTGCTATTCTTTAAAGATTCTGCTTCATACCCAATTATAATCGATCTCATGAGAATATTTTTGAAGTCCATCACAGTGGTTCTTTTAGTCTCTCTTCTGCTTGTTAATAAAGCGCTTTATGCTCTTCATTATACTGATACCATATCAATAGCAGGCGTATGGCGGTTTCAGGCCGATCCTTTGGATGCGGGTGTTTCGCAGCGCTGGTTCGAAAAGCAGTTAAAAGAAGAAATAACGCTTCCTGGTTCCATGGCAGAAAACGATAAGGGAGATGAGATAACGTTGAATACAAAATGGACCGGCAGCATATATGATAGTTCTTTCTACTTCAATCCCCGGCTCGCAAAATACCGGGAACCACGAAACATTAAAATCCCTTTCTGGCTCACTCCCAGGAAGCATTATGTGGGTGCCGCATGGTACCAGAAGGATGTTGATATTCCCGTCGGATGGAAGGGGAAGCGTGTTGTGTTATATTTGGAAAGAGCACATATTGAAACGCGCGTGTGGGTGGATGGTCAGGAAGCCGGTATGCGAAATAGCCTGGTTTCTCCCCATGAATATGATCTGGTGAGGCTTTTAACCCCCGGAAAGCATAAGATTACTATCCGCTTGGATAACCGGATTAAAGAAATTAATGTCGGGCCTGACTCGCACAGCATTACCGATCACACGCAGGGCAACTGGAATGGCATTATCGGAAAGATGCTTCTGAGAAGCGTTTCCAAAGTCAGTATTAGTAATATTCAGGTTTATCCAAATATCGCCGACCGGGTTGCCCGGGTGAAGATCAGCCTTGACAATGCAGGTAACGCAAGGTCCAAAGGATCTATTTCAGTTTCGGCCCTTAGCTTTAACTCGTCGCTTATCAACGAAGTCAGTCCTGTAAAAAGCATGTATGAACTTAAAGGTTCGAAGACTGAAACACTCGAAGTCGTTCTCCCTATGGGAGATAAGATGCAGCTATGGAATGAGTTTAATCCATCCCTGTACCGGCTTACTGTCAGACTTGAGGGAAGGAAGGAGGTTATTGACTCAAAAGAGATTCAGTTTGGAATGCGTGAGTTCAAAACAGAGGGGAATAGATTCCTGATTAATGGCAGTGCCGTTTTTCTGAGAGGAACGGTCAATAACTGTGAGTTTCCTCTAACCGGTTATCCCGCGATGGATGTGCCCTCCTGGGAGAGGATATTCAACGTGGCAAAACTACATGGTCTGAATCACATGAGATTTCACTCGTGGTGCCCTCCCGAAGCAGCGTTTATTGCGGCAGACAAAGTTGGATTTTATCTTCAGCCTGAAGGGCCAAGCTGGCCTAATCATGGTTCTGCTATTGGATTGGGTCGCCCCATCGACCAGTATCTTTATGACGAGACAGACCGGATGGCAAGCAATTATGGGAATTATGCCTCTTTCTGCATGCTATCAGCCGGGAATGAACCTGCCGGAAAGCAGGTGGATTATCTGAATGCCTTTGTCGGCTACTGGAAGAAAAAAGATAGCAGGCGGGTGTATACAGGGATGTCTGTTGGCGGCAGCTGGCCGGTGGTGCCGGATGCAGAATACCAGGTACGCGGGGGAGTACGGGGCCTTGCCTGGGATAAGAGACCAGAAACTGTTTCCGATTTCAGCGAAGGTATAGATAAGTTTAAAGTTCCTTTTGTTGCACACGAAATGGGGCAATGGTGTGTGTTTCCCGACTTCAAAGAAATAGAACAATACACCGGTGTTTACAGGGCGAGGAATTTTGAACTTTTCCGGCAGGACTTAACAGACCGGGGTATGGCTGATCAGGCTGATGACTTCCTAAGGGCTTCGGGCAGGCTGCAGGCCTTGTGTTATAAGAATGAAATAGAGAAGACCCTTCGGACACCGGGATATGCAGGTTTTCAGCTCTTGGGATTACAGGACTTTCCGGGACAAGGAACGGCCTTGGTGGGAGTATTGAATGCTTTCTGGCGTGAAAAAGAGTATATTTCATCAAGAGGGTTTTCACGCTTCTGCAACTCAACGGTACCCCTGGCGAGGATTCCGAAATTCGTATATACCACCAATGAAACTTTTATAGCAGGGATTGACGTTTTTCATTCAGGTGCCCGCCCTTTGGAAAATGCAATATTAAAATGGAGTATTAAAGACACAGGCGGAACCATTCTTGCCTCTGGTACTTTAGCGCCGTTAACAACCGGAAATGCGAACGGTGTGCCAGCTGGTAAGATAAGCTTTCCATTGTCAGGGATCACCAGAGCGTCCAAGTTGAATCTGGAAGTATCAATTGAGAATACAGCCTTCGTAAACGACTGGAATTTCTGGGTTTGTCCGGACACACAGGAGCCTTTAAAAAATGAGGTGTACTACACCACTTCGCTGGATCAGAAGGCGAAGAATATTCTCGATAAGGGAGGTAAGGTTTTTCTGAATGCAGCAGGAAAGGTGGTGAAAGGAAAAGAAGTTTCGATGCATTTTCTCCCTGTTTTCTGGAACACATCCTGGTTCAAGATGAGGCCCCCTCATGTAACGGGAATGCTTATACAATCAGCGAGCGCTGCATTCGCCGATTTCCCAACTGATTTCCACTCCGATCTGCAGTGGTGGGAAATTGCCAACCGCTCGCAGGTCATGATCCTCGAAGACTTTCCTTCAGGTTTTAGACCATTGGTGCAGCCAATTGATACATGGTTCCTGAATCGCCGCTTAGGACTGATCTTTGAAGTCCGGGTAGGAAAGGGAATGTTGATCGTTTCGAGTGCCGACCTCGGTCCTGAAGGCAAAAAGGATCAGCCAGCATCCAGGCAATTGTACAGGAGTCTGATCCGTTATATGTCATCCGCCCAATTTAAGCCGTCCGCCCAGGTTGATTTTGATACAGTACAGGATATATTTGAAACTCCATCAAAAGAACGGTACGGAACTTATACTAAAGATAGTCCTGATGAGCTAAAACCCACACTCAGGCAAAAGAAATAAGGGTAACCCACGCCCTTCTGAGAAAGTGTTTTACTCTATTTCGGGATAACACATATACTCGTGCTGAGTGGACAATGGTTGAGTAGGGAGTCTGAACGGCCTCAACCTATCTTCGGAACATCTTGCCGCTCGCCCCGATGCTGCGAAGCGGTGTACCCTGCCGCATCAGCCGGTTGCTCTGTAACAAAGGCATGACATAACCCCAATTTGAAAGCAATTTGTATATTTATGCCTTTCCGTTAACCATTTATGAGAATTCTCAAACTATTTTCCGTTTTAAATTTCCTGGCAATTTTATCAGTATCAAACCAAGCTGCTGCGCAGACTTCCACGGCTAAGCTTTCGAAGAAAACGTATAAAAATCCCCTTAAAGTAGAATTGGGAGATCCTTATGTCATGTATGATAAGGGATCCTATTACATGTACGGCACAGGAGGGGGAGCAAAAGATGGCTTTTTAGCCTATTCATCCAAAGACCTCGTTAACTGGAAAAAAGAAGGACAGGTATACTATGGCAACAAGGATAAGTCGTGGAGTACAGACGCTTTCTGGGCACCGGAAGTATATCAGGTGAAAGGCAAGTATTATATGTTCTTCAGTGCCCAGTGGAGGCATAATCCAACGAATGAAGAAGAGAATTTCCGCATAGGAGTAGCTGTGGCGGATAAACCGACCGGTCCTTTTAAGGATCTTAGTGATCGTCCCGTTTTCGATCCCGGTTATCCGATAATTGATGCCAACGTATTCTTTGACAAGGATGGAAAGGTTTATTTGTACTATTCGCGTTGCTGCTATAAGCATGCCGTAGAAAGCGAAGTAGCAGACTGGGCTCGTAAAAAAGGATGGTATGATAAAATTGAGGAAAGCTGGGTATATGGAGTAGAGCTAAAACCCGATTTTAGCGGTGTTATAGGAAAACCTGTTATGATTTTACGTCCTCCTGTGAGTATGAAAGACAAGCAGGCTGAATGGGAAAGTCGTTCCGTTACATCCAAAGAAGTAAACCGGCGGTGGACAGAAGGGTCTACAACCTTTAGACGCGGCGATACTTACTATATGATGTATTCTGCCAACCATTTTGGTGGAGAACATTATGCAGTTGGATACGCTACCTCTAAGAGTCCGCTTGGTCCCTATATAAAAGCATCAAACAATCCCGTGCTTCAGAAGAATACTGAAAAAGGCGGCGATGTAACCGGAACGGGCCACAACAGTATAACCTATTCTCCCGACGGCAAAGAAATGTTCTGCGTGTACCATGGTCGCACTACCTCTACAGGTAAAGAACGCGTAGTATTTATAGATCGCATGAAAATTCTTAAAGACGGTAAACTCGTGGTAAACGGTCCAACTACTTCCGCACAGCGGGTACCGTAATTTAGTATCAAGTATTTAGTATCAAGTATCAGGACAAGAATATAGAGCACTAACCTTAATGCGCATATCTTGATACCAGATACCAGATACTTGATACTGAAATTATTTCAGCACCACATTCCCAAAATACTTGCTGAAAATACTCAATGCCATTTGCTT
>DALYUO010000154.1:0-244 GCA_031981225.1 Pararcticibacter sp. | reverse complement strand
AAGTTCCCACTTATGAAGACCTAATTGATGGAAGGGGATAATTTCCACCCTTTCCACTGTTTTATAATCTGTAAAGCGCTGGCCCCATTCTTCGAGGTATTGCTCCTGATCTGTCCACCCCGGAACGAGGACGTAGCGCAGCCACATTCGTTTTCCGGTAGATTCTCTGTAAGCAGCAAGTTCTAAAGTGTTTTTGTTCGTCAGGCCTGTAAGCTTATGATGGATATCGTCATTGATATGCTTA
>DALYUO010000153.1:7961-11858 GCA_031981225.1 Pararcticibacter sp. | reverse complement strand
TTGCCTTCAAAGTTATTTATTTACCTCTTAGTCCACAACTTTACGGGTTGATCCCTTGATCCGCGCTAGACCGGACGTTTACTAAAACTCGGCATAAAACAAAAAGGGAAAGATTCTTAAATTGAATCTTTCCCTCTTTTGTAGCCCGTAGGGGAATCGAACCCCTGTTTCAAGAATGAAAATCTTGCGTCCTAACCCCTAGACGAACGGGCCAATATTTACTTACCGAGTCATCTCGCACGACTCTTTTTTCGGTAGCGGGGGCCAGACTCGAACTGACGACCTTCGGGTTATGAGCCCGACGAGCTACCAACTGCTCCACCCCGCACTATTTTTTCCTTTCCAAATTTCCCTGATTTGACCTCCTGTGAGGCTTTTTCAGCAACCCTTCATAACTTAGGGTACCGTTTGAATTGGACTGCAAAGATAAATTTCGTTTCTTTGCAGTCCAAATCTTTTTTAAAAAAAATTTCATGACGCATAAAGCCGGATTTGTGAGCATCGTAGGTAAGCCAAATGCAGGTAAATCAACCCTGATGAATTCTCTTGTTGGAGAGAAGATGTCTATCATTACGCCAAAGGCTCAAACCACACGTCACCGTATCCTCGGGATAGTAAACGAAGAGGACTACCAAATCGTGTTCTCTGATACACCAGGCGTGATTAAACCTGCATACGGACTTCAGGAAAGCATGATGGACGCCGTGGATGAATCACTTGTAGACGCCGATATTATCCTGCTTGTAACCGACATTAATGAACGATATGACGAGGCCGATGTGATTGAAAAACTTAAAAACACCCTGTCGCCGGTTGCTGTCGTTATTAACAAGATTGACACCTCTTCGCAGGAAAATGTATTTGCTAAAATAGAATTTTGGAAAGAACAGCTTAACCCAAAGGCAGTTTTCGCGGTATCTGCTTTGCATGATCACAACGTAAAATCAGTAATGGAGTTCATTATAGAGTACCTTCCGGAGCATCCTCCATATTACGACAAAGACACGCTTACCGACAGGAACGAACGGTTCTTTGTTTCGGAAATGATCAGGGAGAAAATTTTTAAGCTCTATCAGAAAGAAATTCCGTACAGCACAGAAGTTATCATAACTGCTTTTAAAGAAGAAGAAAAGATTACCAGGATCAGCGCAGAGATTATTGTTGAGCGCGACTCCCAAAAGAATATCCTCATTGGCAAAGGAGGTGAAATGCTTAAAAAGGTAGGAACCTATGCCCGTAAAGACATGGAAGACTTCCTTCAGAGGAAAATATTCCTTGAAATGTTTGTTAAGGTTATACCCGACTGGCGGAACAGGAAAAATTATCTGAAACAGTTTGGATACGAGTCATAAAACGAGAGCCAAGAGTTAAGAATTAAGAAACGAGAAGTTAAGAATAATAAAACCCCATAGGCGAAGCAGTATTCGGGAACAGAACATTCTGATCTTGCACCCCTGCTCCTGTCCTGTAACAAACGATCTGATAATAATTATGAGTAACATAGTAGCAATAGTTGGACGGCCTAACGTAGGAAAATCCACTTTATACAACCGCCTTACCGAAACAAGGAAAGCGATTGTAGACGACATGAGTGGGGTAACCCGCGACCGCCATTACGGGTTAGCGGAATGGACTGGCAAAACATTCACCGTAGTAGATACAGGGGGATATGTGGCCGGTTCAGAAGATCTATTTGAAATTGCCATCCGCGAGCAGGTACTGATTGCGATAGAAGAAGCAACCGTTATTCTGTTCATGGTTGATGTTACTACGGGAGTAACCGACCTGGATGATAGTATTGCCGATCTTTTGCGCAGAAGTAAAAAGCCTGTGCTGATAGTCGCAAACAAGGTAGATAACAATCAGCTTCTGAACGAGACTCACCAGTTCTATAGCCTGGGGCTCGGCGACATATATGGTATCTCTTCTATGACGGGATCAGGAACAGGGGAATTACTTGATGAAACAATAAAGCACTTCAATGAGGAGCAACCTGAAGTGTCGACATTGCCAAAATATGCAATTGTGGGCCGGCCGAATGTTGGGAAGTCGTCGCTAATTAACGCTCTTATAGGTAAAGACCGTAATATTGTAACTCCTATTGCCGGTACCACCCGCGACTCCATCCACATCCATTACAACCAGTTCGGTCATGATTTTATGCTGATTGACACTGCCGGACTGCGGAAAAAAACAAAGGTAAAGGAGAATATCGAATTCTATTCGGTAATGAGAACGATTAAGGCTCTTGAAGAAGCCGACGTGAGTATCTTGATGATTGATGCCGTAGAGGGGATAGAATCACAGGACATCAACATTTTCCATCTCGCCGAAAAGAATAAAAAAGGGATAGTGATTCTGATTAATAAATGGGATCTGATCGAGAAAACGCATAAAACCACCAAAGCTTTTGAAGAGCAGATAAGGGAGAAAATTGCGCCATTCACAGATGTGCCGATCGTCTTTACTTCAGTAACCGAAAAACAGAGGATTTTCAAAGCGATAGAGGCTGCATCTAAAGTTTACGAAAACAAAAATAAGAAGATCCCAACCTCTAAGCTTAATGATATCATGCTGCCGTTGATTGAAAGTTATCCTCCGCCATCGCTTAAAGGTAAATATGTAAAAATTAAGTACATCACTCAATTAAGCGGCTCTTCACCCATTTTTGCGTTCTTCTGTAATCTCCCGCAGTACATCAAGGAGCCTTACAAGAGATTCCTTGAAAACAAACTAAGAGAACATTTTGACTTTAGCGGTGTTCCTATTCAGGTATATTTCCGTCAGAAGTAACAATTATCATATGAAAACGAATTTAATAATCCTTGCATTGGCCTTATCGGCATCTTTAGCAGCATGCGGCGGAAGTCGTGAGGAAACAGACGACAAAGATTCAATTGAGGCTGTAAGATCTGCAGATTCCATGCTTCAGAACGAACTGAATGCCGATACTTCAGCAAGCAGTCTGGATAGTGTAGATACGCTTACAGAAGACAACACTGCAACAGGAAGCAAAAACAAGTAAATATTTTATATCACGGTCACTTCAAAAGCGCAAGTGACCGTGATACTACATTATCTACCGAATTAAGCACTTTATAGAAGCCCAGATCGCCGAAATAATAACGCGCGAGCATTGCCTTCATATCCACATTAATATGCCTTTCAGCAACCTTAAAAAGCCTTGGATTGTATTTTATGCCTTTGGCGGAAGCAAGAGCAAGGATTTGTTGATAGTGCCCCGGACTTAATGTAAATGTCTTTACAAATTCGTCGAGCGAATTGGGGGCATGTTCTTTAATAAGAGAATTATAGAGAAAATCATTTAGCACTCCCTTAGCGTTGAGCGCGAAATACATCTCATTGTATCCCGACGTATCAACAGGAACGTAAACATCGGGCATTATGCCTCCTCCTCCGTACATCAGCCTGCCAGAGGTTGTTTTATAAATACGGCCTTTCTTGTAAAGGCTGTCCATAAGATGTTTTCGATCTGAATTTAGCTCGCCGTTCTTGTGCCTGTTCCATACTTCCTCAAAATAAGGACCTGCTCCCTCATCATAGGGTCTTTGTATAGAACGCCCGGAAGGTGTATAATAACGAGCTACAGTTAAATTCAGCGCCGAACCATCCCCGAAATTAAACTGCTCCTGCACCAGCCCCTTTCCAAACGACCTTCGTCCAACGATAGTTCCCCTGTCAAGATCCTGTATTGCTCCTGCAACTATTTCACTTGCAGATGCTGTATTCTCGTTAATCAGTACTACTAGCTTACCTTTTTCAAATTTCCCTTCAGGCGTGGCAAAATAATCAGTTCGCGGTTCATGTGCACCCCTGGTATAAACTATAAGCTTTTTTTCTCCAAGGAACTGATCAGACAAGGCGGTAGCAGCGCTG
>DALYUO010000153.1:7155-7951 GCA_031981225.1 Pararcticibacter sp. | reverse complement strand
ACCCACCACCATTTTCGCGCAGATCCAGAACAAGACTCTTCATCCCCTCCTTCTTCAGCCTTTCGAGCTCGGAAATAAAATCGTCGTCGGTGCGCGCGCCGAACCTGCTGATCTTCACATAGCCTATATCCCCGGTAAGCAAGTAGGCAACATCTATGCTGCTAACGCTGATCTTATCCCTTATCACTGAAACCGTCTTATAAGCTTTCAATCCGGCTCTTCTGATGGTAAGCTGCACGGCAGTACCACGTCTGCCACGTATAAGTTCAACTATCTTTTTGTTTGTGATATCTGTGCCGGCAATATCGGTGCCATCTATCCGGATCACCCGGTCGCCCTCCCGCACCCCCGCTTTTGCAGCCGGACCATTCTTATTCACACCTGTCACCAACAGTGTGTCGTTCAAAAGATGATATTCAATTCCAATCCCGTTATAGTTCCCTTCAAGATCCTCGGAAAACAGACGTGCATCAACGGGCGGCAAGTAGGCCGAATGAGGATCAAGGTTTTTCAAAAGTTCATTAATTGTCAAATCCTGCAACGAATCAACATTTACAGGATCAACATAATTATCTCTGATCAGGCTAATTACTTTTTCAACCTTTCCATCACGCCCCCCTCCTAGAAAAGGGATGAACGTGCCGTTTCGCGAATTACTGTTTTCCTTTTGAAATTTCGGACCCAGGATCATTCCCAGTACTAATGTTCCTGCATAACAGCCCGCTATTAATAGATTATTCCTCGTCGACAAAGCCTTGTTTATTTCTGTTGCTAAATTACTATAACTACAGTCATT
>DALYUO010000153.1:381-7145 GCA_031981225.1 Pararcticibacter sp. | reverse complement strand
AGTCCTTAATAGATGAAAAATGTAAATAAAAAACGAATAGACTGTATTTTTTACATTTACATGCGCGCTGTTTTTTATAACGCGGGGAGGCAACAAAATAATGTATAAATAGTTAACTAATTATACACTCCGGCACTTGCTGCCGTGGTATAAATAAAGAAAAAAGAACAGGAGAATGATTTATCCATAGGTTTCTCTTTAACTTTGTATTTAGATATGCACGAAATAGAACCTTTTTATCGATGGCGTGATGATTATGTGGCTGCGGAAGATGATCGGTCTCCCTTCTATCAGACCGAGTATAGCGAGTTTGAGTTCGATAAACTGATTTACAATTACTATATCCATCCCCAGTGGGATTACTTTGGATCCCAAACCCTTTACTTAAAAATTCTTTATGTCGATTACGATAAGCAGTATGCCATCATAGAATTTATCGGCGAATGGAATGACACCATTTACAACGACATTATGCTCCTCAAACGTGAGATCATAGAACTCATGATAAAAGAAGGTGTCAATAAATTCATCCTGCTGGGCGAAAACATCTTAAACTTTCACTCTTCCGACGACCTGTATTATGAAGAGTGGTTCCAGGACGTCGAAGATGGCTGGATTGCAGCTATAAACTTCCGCGACCATGTTATCGACGAGTTTAAAAGAAGTAACATTGATTACTACATTAATTTTGGCGGAGAACTTGATAATATTATATGGCGAAATCTTAAGCCTGTTCAGCTATTTAAAAAAGTAGAAGAACAACTGATGAAGAGACTGTACTGAACAGTTCAGAAACCAGACGTTGGGCAACAAACTAACACGTAGTCTATTCCGCAGTCCTGGCTTGGCTGCCAGAATTTGCATTTCATCAAATTATATCGCATTTTTGTATTGCTTATTGAGAAAGACGGAGGGAGTAGACCCTGCGAAGTCTTAGCAACCTGTGCTTACAAGGTGCTAAATTCTATTCTTTACCAACACTATTCAGGTAAAGAGAAGATAAGTTAAAGTCAGAATCCGAAGGATTTTCGATAAGCGGGATTTTGTGAGTTGCAGGTTGCAGGTTGTGTGTTGCAAGAAAGACTATCGGCAGATATATTTTCTTTTAACTGTCATCCAGGAACCTTCAACCCTCAACATACAACCCACAACAGATAAATGGACATTAGGAAAGAATTACAAAAACGAATTCTCGTGATTGATGGCGCTATGGGAACGATGATCCAGCGCTATCAGCTTACTGAGGAGGATTTCCGTGGAGAGCGGTTCAAAGATCATCCCTGTGATGTGAAAGGCAACAACGACTTACTCAACATCACCAGGCCCGATGTGATCAGGGAAATCCATGCCGAATATTTAAAGGCAGGTGCTGATATTATTGAAACCAATACATTCAGCACGCAGCGGATATCCATGGCCGATTACCAGATGGAGCATCTTTCCTATGAACTGAGTTACGAGGGCGCCCGTATTGCAAAATCAGTAGCAGCAGAGTTTACTGCCGCTACGCCGGACAAACCGAGATTCGTAGCAGGCGCCATTGGTCCTACAAACCGTACTGCATCGATGTCGCCCGATGTGAATGATCCGGGCTACCGTGCAGTATCATTTGACGATCTGGTAGGAGCTTACGACGAGCAGGTAAGGGGATTGGTAGACGGCGGAGCCGATGTACTGCTGATTGAAACTATTTTCGACACCCTAAATGCAAAAGCTGCCATTTTTGCTATCAAAGAATACGAAAAAGTGATCAAAAGGAAACTTGAGATCATGATTTCGGGTACTATTACAGATGCGAGCGGTCGTACTCTGTCGGGACAAACAGTAGAGGCATTCCTCAATTCCTTAAGCCATGCCGGCCTCTTAAGTATTGGTCTTAACTGTGCCCTCGGAGCAAAAGAAATGCGTCCGCATATTGAGGAGCTTTCCGTTAAAGCATCTTGCTTTATTTCCGCATACCCGAACGCCGGCCTCCCTAACGAGTTTGGCGCATACGACGAAGTGCCTCACGAAACAGCACATCTTCTCGAAGATTTCATTTCAAGCGGCTTTATTAATATCGTGGGTGGCTGCTGCGGCACCACCCCTGACCACATAGGTTGTATTGCCGAAAAAGCAGCAAAATATCCTCCAAGGAAGATTCCTGAAGTTGAACCCTACCTCCGCCTGAGTGGTCTTGAGCCAGTAACAGTTACTCCCGAAACCAATTTTATTAATGTCGGTGAACGGACAAATATTACGGGCTCTCCTAAGTTTTCAAAGCTGATCCTGAACGGCGACTATGAGGCTGCGCTCGCAGTGGCGCGGCAGCAAGTTGAAGGCGGCGCACAGGTTATTGACGTAAATATGGACGAAGGCATGCTCGACTCGGAAGCTGCCATGACTAAATTCCTTCATCTGATAGCCTCAGAACCTGACATTGCAAAACTTCCGATCATGGTCGACTCCTCAAAATGGAGTGTCATTGAGGCGGGACTAAAGTGCCTTCAGGGGAAAGGAATCGTAAACTCCATATCCCTTAAGGAAGGCGAAGAGAACTTTATCGCTCACGCCAGAAAGATCATGCAGTACGGAGCTGCGATCGTGGTAATGGCCTTTGACGAACAGGGACAGGCCGACAATTACGAGCGTCGCATAGAGATCTGCAAGCGCACTTATGATATTCTTGTTAACGAAGTTGGATTCCCGCCGCAGGATATTATTTTCGACCCTAACATTCTTACAGTTGCTACCGGACTAGAGGAGCACAATAATTACGCAGTCGACTTTATAAAGGCTACGCGATGGATAAAACAAAATCTTCCCTTTGCGAAGGTGAGTGGTGGCGTTTCGAACATCTCCTTCTCTTTCCGGGGAAATAATGTAGTTCGCGAAGCTATGCATTCAGCTTTCCTATATCATGCCATCAAAGCAGGTCTTGACATGGGTATTGTGAACGCTGGAATGCTCGAGGTGTATGAAGAAATCCCCAAAGAGCTCCTGGAAAGAGTCGAGGACGTGCTCCTTAACAGGAGATCCGATGCAACCGAAAGACTTGTCGACTTCGCAGAAACCGTAAAAACTAAAGGTAAAGAAATAGTTAAGAACGAGGAATGGAGAAACGGAAGCGTTGAAGAACGCTTGTCTCATTCGCTGGTTAAAGGCATCATTGAATACCTCGACGACGACGTCGAAGAAGCAAGGTTAACATACGACCGTCCCCTCCAGGTGATAGAAGGCCCGCTGATGGATGGAATGAACATCGTTGGCGACCTCTTTGGCGCTGGTAAGATGTTCCTGCCCCAGGTTGTTAAGTCGGCTCGTGTGATGAAAAAGGCCGTGGCCTATCTTCTGCCGTTCATTGAAGCAGAGAAGCTTAAAAATCCACTGGATACAAGCTCCAGCTCGGCAGGTAAAGTATTAATGGCCACTGTAAAAGGCGATGTACATGACATCGGAAAGAATATAGTCGGAGTGGTACTTGCCTGCAACAACTTCGAGGTGATCGATATGGGCGTGATGGTGCCGGCACAAAATATTATCCAGCGTGCAAAAGACGAAAATGTCGACATTATCGGGTTGAGCGGCCTTATCACCCCATCTCTGGATGAGATGGTTCATTTCGCGAAAGAGATGGAGCGCGAGGGATTCACTCTGCCGCTGCTGATCGGCGGGGCCACCACCTCCCGTATTCATGCTGCAGTAAAGATCGACCCGAATTATTCGGGAGCCGCGATACATGTTCTGGATGCATCAAGAAGTGTAACTGTTTGCAGCAACCTGATGAATTCTGAAACCCGCGACTCATATATTAAGGGTATAAAAGAGGAATATGCAAAAGCCAGAGAGGCACATTTAAATAAACGTTCCGATAAACGCTATAAGAGCATTGAGGAAGCCAGGGATAACCGTTTTCAGATCAACCTGGACGATGTAGTTACTACCCCTCCTTCATTGCTCGGTACGAAGACCTTCGACAATTTCCCGCTTGAGGAGCTTGTTCCATACATCGACTGGACTCCCTTCTTTCACACCTGGGAACTCAGGGGAAGCTATCCGAAAATATCCAACGATCCGGTAGTCGGCTCCGAAGCGCAGAAGCTCTACGACGATGCCCGGGCATTGCTTGCACGAATCGTAGAGGAAAAACTCCTTACAGCAAAGGGCGTTATCGGCTTCTGGCCCGCCAATTCAGTAGAAGACGATATCGAGTTATTTGCTGAGGATTCCACAACCCACAACCCGCAGCCAATCGTCATTCATACCCTTCGGCAGCAGACAGAAAAAATGAAGGGAGAGCCTTATTACGCTCTTTCCGACTTTATCGCTCCAAAAGAATCCGGAGTACAGGACTACTTCGGTGGCTTTGCTGTTACGGCGGGCATCGGTTGTGATGAGCTGGTTGCCCGTTTCGAGAAAGATCATGATGACTATAACAGTATTATGGCGAAGGCACTTGCCGACCGTTTGGCAGAAGCATTTGCCGAGAAGATGCATGAGTTAGTACGTACCGAATACTGGGGCTATGCCAAAGGCGAGAAATTAAGCAATGAAGAGCTGGTAAAAGAGAAGTATCAGGGCATACGGCCAGCGCCGGGATACCCCGCCTGTCCGGATCATACAGAAAAACGTACCCTCTTCAGCCTTTTAAATGCCGAAGAGAACGCAGACATGCGCCTTACTGAAAGCCTCGCCATGTATCCGGCGGCATCAGTAAGCGGCTTCTACTTCTCCCACCCTCAGGCACGTTATTTCGGCTTGGGCAAAATCACCAAAGACCAGGTAGAAGACTATGCCCGCCGCCGCAACGAACCCGTCGAACTCGTAGAGAAGTGGCTGGGACCGAATCTGGCGTACTAGGTTGTGAGTTGCAGGTTGTAAGTTGTAGGAATATAAAGCACTAATGAGTAATCTTGTAGAAGATTATAGTAATGAGTACACAATTTAAAAACTATACTACTCTGGATGTATGGATAGAGGCGAGGAAATTGGTTTCCAGCATCTATTCATTGACAACATCTTTCCCGAAGGAGGAACAATTTGGACTGACCAGTCAGGTCAGACGATGTGCTGTATCCGTCCCATCAAATCTTGCCGAAGGCTGCGGGAGATTTCATAAAAAAGATAGCGTTCATTTTTTCTTTATTGCCAGAGGCAGCTTATATGAATTGGAAACACAACTTTATTTAAGCTTTGATCTGCACTTTCTAAGCGAACAGGAACTTAACAAAAATCTGACACAGCTTGAGACCGTGAGGAAACTTCTTAATGGCCTGATTCGATATTATAACAATCAAGACCCTGCAACCGGCAACTCACAACCTGCAACCGGCAACTCACAGCCTGCAACCTGCAACTCACAACCCGCAACACAATGAAAATCACCGAACATATCGCCGGAGCAAACGGCAAAGCACTCTTTTCATTCGAACTGCTTCCTCCGGTAAAGGGGCAGAGCATACAGCAGATCTATAACGCTATAGACCCATTAATGGAATTCAAGCCTCCGTTTATAGACGTTACCTACCATCGCGAGGACTACATTTATAAACAACATCCAACCGGTTTGCTTGAAAAGGTTACGTACAGAAAAAGGCCGGGTACAGTGGCTATTTGCGCTGCTATTATCAACAGGTATAAAGTAGATGCTGTCCCCCACCTCATTTGCGGAGGATTCACAAAAGATGAAACCGAAAACGCACTCATCGACCTTCAATTCTTAGGTATCGACAATGTTCTTGTGCTGCGTGGTGATGCCCGCAAAGCCGATCCAGCGTTTATGCCTACTCCTGGCGGACATTCATATGCATGCGAGCTGCTGCAGCAAGTGGTAAATATGAATAACGGGAAATATCTGCATGAAGATCATGACTCTAACAAGACTGACTTCTGCATCGGGGTGGCCGCATATCCTGAAAAGCATTTTGAGTCGCCTAATCCGGAAACCGACTTTAAATACCTAAAGCAAAAGGTCGATATGGGAGCCGATTTCATAGTGACCCAGATGTTTTTCGACAATCAGAAATACTTCAGCTTTGTGAATCGCTGTCGGGAAAATGGCATCAATGTTCCTATCATACCAGGACTAAAACCCATCACCACATCAAAGCAGCTCATTAACCTGCCGAAGATCTTTCATATCGACATACCCCTCGAATTAAGCGAAGCGGTGTCGGCCTGTAAGACAGAAAAAGATGTAAAAGATGCAGGCATCGAATGGATGATACATCAATGCAAAGAACTGATAGAATTCGGCGCTCCGGTTTTGCACTTTTACACCATGGGCAATCCCGAACCGACATACAGGATCGCGAAGGAAGTTTTTTAATACCGAATTAAAAATCAATATACTTTGCCAGTTCTTTTTCCAGTTGCTCCGGCGACTGGAAATGTACGCTCTCTATACCAAGATCGCGGGCCGCTTCAACATTCCGCAGGTTATCGTCTATAAACAGGGCTTCTTCTGCCTTTAAGTTATAACGATCAAGAAGCAACTGGTAGAACTCCGGGAAAGGTTTCCTCAGCTTCTCAGCACCCGAAACCACAACTCCATCAAACCAGTTCAGAAACTCAAAACGCTTTACGGCAATAGGATAGGTTTCTGCCGACCAGTTACTAAGAGCATAGATCTTATATTTGCCGGAATCCTTCAATCGCTTGAAAATCTCTACAGTTCCGTCAATAGCTCCCGCAAGCATCTCTTCCCAGCGGCCGTAATAGGCTCGTATATAATCCTCCTGATCAGGAAACTCTGCGACCAGCACCTCCGTCGCTTCCTTCAGAGA
>DALYUO010000153.1:0-371 GCA_031981225.1 Pararcticibacter sp. | reverse complement strand
CATTCCACGTCGATGTACAAACGTTCTCCAGGAAATAATCTATGTCAGCTTCGTCACTGAAGATCTTTTTGTAAAGATGCTTAGGGTGCCAGTCAATCAGCACTGCCCCCAAATCAAAAATAATCGCTTTAATCATATATCTATAGTTGTGAGTTGCAGGTTCCGGTTGCAGGCTTCCTAAAAACGCCTTAAAAACCCGCTCCTTTATAACTCAATTTATTTTAATACAACTCCTTGAAATTTAAACCTTCATCCTGCACCACCTTTTGTATATCTCCTATTTTCAGTAAACCACAATCACATAACTTGCAACTCACAACCTACAACTCACAACCCGCAACCTACAACTCACCACCCATCAAATACCCCTT
>DALYUO010000152.1:10191-11996 GCA_031981225.1 Pararcticibacter sp. | reverse complement strand
ATCTATGTTGCATCAGAAAAAGGCCGCTCGTTCTACATTGAGTCTACCTTTTTGCCAAAAAGGTAGACTCAATGTAGGAAGTCATTAGCTGAACTGGGGTTATATTCATACTCAGGGGAGGACCAGGGGATAGCATGGGGATACCATGGGGCAGCATAGAGATAGCACGTGCGCGTCGAGTATCTGGTAGAATATTCCCGCTATAGGATGCTAATAAAACGAAGAAAGGGGGACCAGTCTATCAACCGATGCCCCCTCCCATTATCTTAAATAACAACTATTTCAAATCCCACCTGTGCTCACCGATCAGCCGCGCAGAATGCCGGCCGGTAAGGTCACGGATATTGTTGTCATCCCTCACTGTCTTACTGAAGTCCCAGCCACATGCGAGATCCGTTTCTGTTCCACTAACTATTATTTCTTTATTCTTCAGCTGATTGATCTCCACTGCTGTTTTTGCTGTCTTCCAAATGTGGAAATCCTTTATGTAGCCGGCGATTTTCCGGGTAGTACTTCCATCTGATCTGATTTCCAGGAATGCAGTCATAGATATCGGCAAATCATTACCCACATATTTATCACTCGAATTCCTTTTGGTGGCCGTACTCACTATGAGATTGCCATTGCCATCTCTTTCGCCGTTGAACCCATTATCATTATACACCGCAGCAAAATGTACCCAGGTATTGCCAAAACCCGACATCGGGAGATCGGCTCCCGGTTCGAGCATATTATCATAGGCACTCATTGAATACGACATTCTCAGTCTTTGATTATCAAAATGGTTAATCATCCAACCTTTTCTTACACGGCTTCCGCCATTTTCGTAAAACGTTGTAATCGCTGCACCAAAGCCGTTGATGTTCGTAAATTTAAACCAGGTCTCTACCGTAAACTGCTGACTCCCCGGGTTTCCGAAGACCGAATACTCAGGACTACTGCCAAAGTCGATATATCCCCCGTTCATGCCATTAACAAAGAGTTCTGCGGGGATCACCGCATCTTCGGTTCGTTTGGAAGCCTTAAAATCAGTGCCAGCTTTTTCAAGCTTAACGTAACACTGCTCGATATCTGCATGAGAAGGCGGGGTGTCTCCATACTTTATCAGCAGGATCAGTTTATTCGCTTCACTTATAACGGGTGTCAAAATCTCCTTACTTTCCTGGGGGTACATTCCCGTGTAGGTACCGTAAACAGAGGTGTCACGGAGTACTGTAAGATTCTTCACATAACTATCCAGTTTTTCGACATTCGGGTCGGTTGGCCGGGTTTCCTCTTTTTTGGAATCCTTGGAGCAGGCCGCTAAGCCAAGCAGGACTGCCAGCACTAACATATACGACAGGGGCAGTAATGCTGATATATTTTTGAATTTACTATTCATAACAATATTTTAAGTTCATTGAATTGCAGAACATTTACTTTGATTCAGGAGGGCAAACCTGCATTAACGCCACAACGCCACTGGCATCATAGCATGAAATTGGTTCGTTCGAAGGGGTAGGCGCTATAAAATTCTTCGTAGTTAGTTTACGTACAGCATCCCTGTTCTTCCAGCCGTAATTGATACTTCTGCGCAGCCAGGGCAGGTATTCGGGCTTGTTACAATCTTCAATGAGCCTGATCATATATTGCCCGAGGATAGCATGGTATATACCCTGCTCTTCACCGCCTTCATAGGGAAGTATCTGCAGCTTTCCCGACATGGTATTTTTAGTATAGTCTGCTGTCAGGACGGCATCATCCAGATAACGTTGCTCGCCGGTCTCCTTGTATAGCATTACAGCAGCGCCTATGCAGGTTGCCTG
>DALYUO010000152.1:9226-10181 GCA_031981225.1 Pararcticibacter sp. | reverse complement strand
CCATGCTTAGAATCGGCCACACGGCCTGTCCTGCTATCAAATAGGTTATCATGCGACCATTGGTATATTTCTTTAGCCTTGCTCAGATAATCTGCATTCTTGGTGATGTTATATAAGGTCATCGCTGCAATTACGGTAGGATAATTTATACACGACATCTTCCCTTTAGCCGCATCGTGCCAATCCCATAACATGCCGCCATTCTCTTCATCATAGGAGCCTTCGTCTATACCAGGCGCACCATACCAAACCCTGTGGAATCCGGATATGGAATGATCGAGATATTTCTGCTCTCCTGTTATCTCGTAGGCTCTTGCCATAGAGATCACCCACCACATGATATCGTCGTAGATAAACCATACCTGGGGCTTGGTATTCCAGTCGTAGTTAGCATAGTAGTTGCCGCAACCGGTGTATATGTCTTCTATCAACTGGCGGTGTTGGGGACTTTTTGTTCTTTTATAGGCGTTCATTGCCATGTCCCAGTAAACAGCCTGGGTCCATATAGCGCCTACGGCTGTCGGTTTTCCGGAGTCCCTGAAATAGAGTTTCCTTGCCGGATCAAAAAGATGGCGGTTGAAGGCATTGAAAGCAGTATCAGCATCCGCTGCAGTATATTGCGGTACAACGTCGTAGTCTGGCGTATATGGCTTCTCATCATCAGCCTCATTACAGCTGGTAAAGAACGACATGACAACGACTGTAAGACAATAAAAAAAGCTTATCATCGGGATTTTATATTTGTTCATCTTGATTCTTGAGTTAATTTGTAAGCCACTTTATACTTATAACTTACTACTTATAACTTACTACTTAGTATCCTGGGTTCTGAACCAGCGCCTTATCTATATCAATCTCACTTTGCGGTATGGGGAAGAAGTACTGCCTTTTGTCAAATACCCGGTCCTCTACTTTCGTTCTCTTATAGAAGTTATCACCATCGGCTTCGATGTTC
>DALYUO010000152.1:5929-9216 GCA_031981225.1 Pararcticibacter sp. | reverse complement strand
GATTCTGTTCAGCCGTGCCCCATCGTCTGACGTCGAAAAAGCGGGTATTTTCGAAAGCCAGCTCTACCCGTCTTTCAGCCATTATCGCCTTCGCCATCTCCTGTGCACCTGCGGGAACAGGCAGTGCATTGGCTCCTGTTCCGTACTTGGGGATACCTGCTCTTTCTCTTATCAGATTAAGGTATTTAAGAATGTCGGGATTAGAGGGATCAGATTCGTTCAATGCCTCCACATAATTCAGGTATACCTGGGCTAAACGCAACAGGATACAAACGCGGTCTTCTGTTCCTCTTGGACCTTCGGGAGCTGATTTCCTCACAACGTATCCTGTTTTGGAAAAGTCATTCACACCCTGAAGCTTACCGGCATTTCCGGAATAGGTCATATCAGTAAAGATCGCTCCATCTTTATCATACAGCCACTTCTGACCGGAGAATGTAATGTCGGCATAGAAGCGGGGTTCCCTGTTATAGTACATCCTGCTTGAATTTGAAGGGGCAAATACTCTGCCTGATACCGGGTCTTTATACTCGCTGTTTATTCTGCCTGTTTCTGAATAACCTGATGCAGCGTTAATAACCGGAGTTTTACCATCGGCTTCATAACCTGTTACCGGCAGCTGACCGTTGGCCATAAAGTAGGCATCAACCATTTCCTGAGTGGCACCTAATGCACCTCCTCCTTTATAGTCGTTGTTAACACCTTTATGATTGGGAGTCCGGTCGTACTGCATGGTCCCGGAAGAAGTTCCTATCCTGTAAAATATCAGCTCGGTATAGCTCGATAATTTAGTATACGCCCCACGGGTAGCTGCGCGGTATGACAAATAAGGGTCGAGCACGCCATTAGTATATTCACGTTGTAAATCATAAAAGCGGGGAACGTAATCAGCGATAAAGCTGGCTGCTTCATCGGCAGCTGCCTTCCATCTTGCTTTTTTATCAGCGTCAGACAGCGTTGGAAATAGTTTCGTTCCATCCTGGTTAGTGAGGCCTGCAAACTGCTGGTTACCACCATTGAACAAAGGGCTTGCCCGGAACATCATCGCTTCAATAATGAAAGCGCGCGCTACAGTGCGGTCAATCCTTCCGTATCCTTCACTGCTCGGATTGCCTTCCTGCGAAACATGCTCTACCAGGCCTTCATTCACAGCACGTCTAAGTTCCGATATGATGTAATCAAAACATTCGTCGCTTGTGCTTCTCGGGATCTGGAGCTCACCCAGCGGAGTATCCTGCGAAATAACATCACCTATAACAGGGACAGGTCCGTAGGCTCTAACAAGATAGAAATAATAAATAGCCCGAAGCGCACGAGCTTCAGCAATCCATTGATTTTTTGTTGTCTCAGACAGTTCCGGGCACGAGGGTGCGTAGGTTATAAATTCTGTTGCAGTATGAATGCCGGTATACCAGCTTTTCCAGCGTCTTCCAATGAAGCCTTCGGTAGCTGTAATGGTATTATTATTCCATAGATGGCTCAGAACGAAAGTCCATGTATATTCGGCCTCGTCACTTGCGGCGGTCCAGGGGCCATAAGTTTTAAAGATCTCTCCCTCCTGCAACTGCCTTTGGTTGTATTCGTCGGGTATATACGTATAAACGCTGGCCAGGTACTGTCTTGTCGATTCCCTGGTTTCAAAGATCTTCTCCATCGACAGCCTGTCTGTAGGAACCTGATCCAGGTATTTTTTGCAGGAGGTGCCCAGAATTAAAGTAAGCAGCCCTATTGCTATATATATTTTTTTCATAATGATCTGTTTTAAAAAGAGAAGTTTACCCCCATTGAGTAAGTAGAGATGTTGGGATAGCTAGTTCCGTTATTGGTATTTAACTCCGGATCCCATAACTTAAATTTACTTAAGGTGAAAAGATTGGTGCCCATCATGTACACGGAAGCATTTTTCAGATTGGCACGCTTAATCCATCGCTGAGGCAGATTATAAGAGATCTGCATCGTCTTTAGTCTTAAAAAGCTGACGTCTTTCTGCCACCAGGTGCTTGTCTGGAAATTATTAATGTTGCTGGTTTGATCAGATCCGTATGCCAGGCGTGGATAAAACGCTTCCTGATTGGGGTTGTCAACCGTCCAGCGGTCGTCAATATTCGAGAACAGGTTACCGCCGCCACCATCGCCTCTGAAGGGATTAATGCTGTTACCATTCAACATCCTGTCGGCATCCTTTACCCCCTGGAATAACAGTCCCAGCGAGAATTGCTTATAGGTGGTATTAAACCCGAAGCCGTAGATCATTTTAGGAACATCGCCCCTGCCGATATACGACTGGTCGTATGCATCTATCCTCCCGTCGCCGTTCAGATCTTTATATTTGATATCTCCCGCTTTTACTTCCGCAAATTGCACAGGAAATGGCCTCAGAATATCAGCCCTGTCTGACGAATTCAGAGATTCCCATCTTCTGATATCATCAACTTCTTCCTGCGAGTAAAGGCCGTCGGCGATATATCCCCTCCGGGCATTTAAATTACTCCCGGCCTTATTCATCCAGGGGTAACGCTGATCCGGCTGGTCGCTGTCGACCCATTTATCTTTATTAAAGGTGAAGTTTCCTCTAACGGATACCGACCAGTTCGTACTGATGCGTTTGTTATACTCCAGCGACGAGTCAAAGCCCTTGTTATCCACCACGCCTACGTTGCCGTAAGGATCAGACATATATCCCAAAAACGAAGGGATGGATTCATTCCTTTTCAATAAGATATCGGTGCGATGTTCTTTAAACAAGTCGAAAATGATCGACAGTTCGTCTCTCATCAACTTCAGGTCAATGCCAAGGTCCTGCTTGCGCGATTCTTCCCAACCTATATTTACAGCGTTATTATTTACCTTAACACCGCTGGTTTTACCGTTATTGCTTCCCCAGTTATATCCGAAATCACCATTATACTCCATTTGCTCAAGGAACATAAAGCGTCGGTCGGATACATTGCTGTTACCTATCTTGCCATCGGTATAGCGGATTTTCAGGAATGACACTACGTTCTTCAGCGGTTCCCAGAATTTTTCATTTGAAGGAACCCATCCTATGCCAAACGCAGGGAACGTTCCGAAACGTTTGTTCGGTGCGAAGTTCTCGGATCCATTGTATCCGATATTAAACTCGGCAAAATAACGGTCGTCCCATGAGTAGGTAGCACGTCCGGCAAGCCCCATCATTCTGTATGGAATAGACGATTCAAGCGACCCCACCGGATACAGGAGCCTGCTCTGTTCATTAAACAGCGCCAGCGCTCCAACGCGGTGTTTGCCAAAGGATCTGTCGTATG
>DALYUO010000152.1:2375-5919 GCA_031981225.1 Pararcticibacter sp. | reverse complement strand
TGTAAGGGAAGCCTCGAGATAAGTCTTTTTATTATTATTGTCGGATCGCTGACTGAATCCTAAAACGTCTGAGCCGGCATAGGTCTGTACTAATATGGGCTGGTTGTCGAGATCGTAAGGAACGTCGCGGTTGGCGAAATAAAAGGTAGATTCTCTTTTACCCTGATTGATGCTGACATTATTATACACGTCGTAAGCAAACATGCCCGAAAGTTTCAACCCGGGAGTCAGGGCGCCTAAGTCCTGCGTTACCCTCAGGTTAGAATAGATCTGGTTTCGCGTCTGATTGCTAAAGCCTCTCCGTGTAGCATCAGCATAAGGATTCCGGTAGCCCCCATTTGGGTTAAGCCCAGGCACATATGCTTTGCCGTTCACGTAGAACATCTTGGGATAGTCTACCGGCGTAATTTCCATCGCCGCAGAATAGATGTCGGCTGAAGATATCGCAGGATAGTTTCCTTCTCCAAGATATCCTTGCGCCCCGATATCTACAGAGGTCGACTCCGTTACCTTTAAGTTAAGGTTGGTCGTGAAGTTATAACGATTGAAGTTTATCTTCGAGTTATAGTTCTCAATATTATCGGTCTTCATCAAGCCCGTTTCATTGTAGTAGCTAACCGATGCATAATAATTTGCATTAGCGCTACCACCTCTTACATTCACATTCGCCCGGCGATTATGTCCCCAGTCGTTAAATATCTCGTCGAGCCAGCTTACATTGGGGTATAAGTAAGGATCGACATTATTAAGCGTGTTGTTCACCACCGACTGCGAATATTTAGGTTGCTGGCCGCTGTTTGCCAGGGCTTCATTCACCGCGTTCATGTAGGTAATACCATTCGAAAGGTCAACTCTCTTGGTAAAGCTGGTTATCGATTCATAGTAGTCGGTACTAACCGTTGGTTTACCGATTTTACCGGGCTTTGTTTTTATCAGGATAACACCATTGGCCCCTCTTACGCCATACACAGCAGTTGCCGATGCATCTTTAAGCACGGTCAAAGATTCAATATCTTCAGGATCAATATCGTTGAAGCCACGCTCTACCCCATCTACAAGAACCAGGGGGCTTGACGAATTGGGAGTAGAAATCCCCCGGATCCAGATATCAGCGCCATCCTTGCCTGGTTCCCCTGTACGCTGAACGGCAACCACTCCTGAAAGCCGTCCCGCTAATACCGTAGATAAACTGGCTGAAGGTGTTTTTATATCCTTCATTTTCAGGCTGGATTGGGAACCTATATTACTAATCTTCCGCTGTTCGCCGTATCCAACTACCACCAGTTCATTTAACATGTTCACCTTCTCTTCTAGAACCACGTCAAAAATGTTCTTGCTTCCGGCTTTAGCTTCTACCTCTACGGTATTAAAACCAATGAAAGTAAACCGCAAAACGACGTCTTTATCCGAAGCACGAATTTCATAGCGGCCGTCAGCATCGGAAGTTGCGCTCACATTAGCTCCTACAACGGTTACGCTTGCCCCGGGCAGAGACTGTCCTTTAGAATCGGTGATACGACCGGTTATCTTCCTGTCGCCCTGCTGGGCCGCAGGCTTGCCGGTTATAAGTATCGTTTTTCGATTAATGGTATACTTAAGCGGCTGTCCGGCAAAACACTGTTCTAAAACGCTGCTCAGATCTTCATTAACTACGTTGAGGGTGATAGGCTTCAAATCCTTCAACGAGATATTATTGTAAAGAAAATCAAAATCAGTTTGTTGTCTTATCAGGGCCACCACTTTCTTTAAAGGCGCATTCTCGACCTTTAAGCTTATCTTCTGCGCACTCGTTGTAGAGGCCTCGAGCTGCAGGAAAACCGCCAATACTATAACAATGGTTAGTTTCATTTTTAAGAGTATATTGGATAATATGCCAGGCCTACTCCTGAACACCAGTTCAGTAAATTTTTTATACATTTGAATGTTAGATTTAATTAAAATTGATTGTTCGTTGCAATTAATTAATTATCCTAATACAGCTCAGCTGTTCTCCAGGGGCGGGACCAAACGCTCCTGGATCTTTGGATAACCTTTCGGAAATGTCATGTTACTTCTTTCATCAGAATAATAATTTAATATCTAATAATGGTTAACTGGGCAGGTTAGGCAGCGTGTAAATTCCTTACAGTCCTTACAGGAATGCATGTTTAGTATTTGTTTGAAATAATCACCCTCCTTCCCTTTATTTTAAGATCAATTTTCCCTAAGGACTCCAGATTTTTTAAAATCTCAGAAAGATTTGCCGAGCGGGAAAATGTGCCACCGAAGCGTTCTTCTTTATTATAGCCATTATACACTGCATCGACATCATACCATCGGCTTATAACTTTCATTATGCTCGCTATATCCTGGTTGTCAAATATGAAGTAGCCGCTTTTCCAGGCGATCACTTCTGAAGGATTTATGTTAGAGACGTAGATTTCGCCGTTATTATTGAGAATGTCAGACTGCTGTCCCGGCCTGAGCAGTTTACTCCGCCCAGAGCCAGCTTCACTTACCATTACGCTTCCTTCCAGAAGTGTGGTGCTGGTATTCTGTTCATCACTATAAGCTTTAATATTAAAGTGAGTTCCCAGTACTTTTACTTCCTGATAGACTGTTTTTACTATAAAAGGGCGGCCCTTATCCTTCGCCACCTCAAAATAGCCTTCTCCCTTCAGTTCCACACGACGCTCGCCTGCATCTTCAAAGTTTAAAGGGTATTTCAGGGATGATGCTGCATTAAGCCATGCGGTAGTACCGTCGGGCAGGCGGACTTCATATTGACCGCCTCTCGGTGTTTCAATAGTATTATAAGCTATTTCCTTAAGGGCTGGTTCTGTACTGGTGACTGAATAGATCAGCCTTCCGTCACTGGCCTTGGTAATGACTATCCCTGCCTGTTTGGCTATTGCTCCGTTACCAGCGTCTGTAAGTGATATTTTTTTACCGTTTGCCAGTGTAAGGTAAGCTTTATTACCGCCAGGGCCGATCTCCGTTTTGCTATACTGCTGAGCTTTCAGTGTTCCGCTCGTCCGCCTGCTTTGATAAATAACTATCCCTATAGCGCAAATAATCAGAAACGATGCCGCCAGCGACAGCCTGGTAATTAACGGATAGACTCCTCTGGACCTTTTCCCATCAGCGCGGCCCTCGTCCGAAGATATTCTTTGTTTTAGTAAGGAAAACTGCTCTTCGGATTCCCTGGTCTTTGCTTCGTGGGCTAACAGGACGACCAGGCTCTTAAGATCTTCGACTTCATTCCTATGCTCAGGATTTTCAGCGAGCCATTCCTCCCAGCGACGAATATCGTCTCCAGTGCGGGAAAAGCAATAGTTTAAAAAGCTTTCGTCATTAATGAGGTGTGAAATATCTTTGTCTGGCATGCGCTGTTAGAACTAATCCAACAATAGAGCGGCATGCTCTCTTTTTTCACTACTGATTTTGAAAAAAAAATAAAAAAAATAACGAAAGCGCTGAAACAGCAATAGAGAGCATGCTTAAATGCTCTTTAGCGATGAGCAGCTTCAGTTTATCTACGGCTTTATAAATGGTATTATAAACG
>DALYUO010000152.1:317-2365 GCA_031981225.1 Pararcticibacter sp. | reverse complement strand
CACATTCTCCTGGACGTTCTGCCTGATATACAGAGACTCAACAGAAGGCGTTGCTGTATAATCGGGGAGATCATATTCCTCAATACTATACGCCTCGCTGAAACTTTCCCTGCGTAAAAGCTTTCTGAGAAAAGCCGTAATGATGTAATTGTGATGGTCTTTAACATGAACCAGCCTTTCGCGGTTCTCCCATAAATAAAGAAAAAGGTCGTTAATACAGTCTTTTACCTTCACTGCATCCGCCCCTTTTTTAAACCCTACAAAAGAGAGGTAGTGATAATAGTGCGTATACAACTCGTGATAGGCCTTCTCGTTTTCTGTAAGAATGAAAACAGACCACTCCTGTCTTAAATCTGCCCCTTGTTTCACACTCTTTAATTTTACGGGTGTCCGTATTAATCTTTAAAAGATTAAAAACGATTTAGCAAATGTAGAGAATTTTCTTCCTTCCTTAGTCGCGATCTTTCGAGAGCTTGCTGATCTTTAAAGGGTTCGACGTAAGTTCGGCCGTCTCACGACGACGCTTGACAATACTTACAGCCAGAAAAAGAGCCTCCCTGAATGAATTTTCAGAAGCCAGATTTTTACCGGCAATGTCATATCCCGTTCCGTGATCGGGCGAAGTTCTCACTACAGGCAGGCCTGCTGTAAAGTTCACACCATTATGAAACTCAATATATTTAAAAGGGATGAGACCCTGGTCGTGGTACATCGCCAGTACTGCATCAAACTGGTTATGAGAGTTATTCCCAAAAAAGCCATCGGCAGCATAAGGGCCAAATGCAAAGACGCCTTTATCGTTTGCCTCTTCGATAGCGGGAATAATAATTTCTTTTTCTTCTGAACCAATCAAGCCGTTGTCGCTGGCATGAGGATTTAATCCCAGAACCGCTATTTTTGGCTTTTGCACCCAAAAATCGGTTTTCAGGCTTTCCTTCATCAATTGTAGCTTAGATACAATTGATTCTTTGGTGATATGGCGTGAAATGTCAGCCAGCGGAACATGTCCGGTAACTACTCCAACCTTCAAGTCCTCACCTACGAGAAACATCAGAGAGTCGGCAGCGCCTGCTCTATGCTGGATATATTCGGTATGGCCCGGAAAGTTGAAGCTCTCGCTCTGGATATTGTGTTTATTAATCGGCGCCGTTACAAGCGCATCGAGCTGTCCCTCCTGCAAGTCGTTTACCGCCCGTTCCAGAGAAATAAAAGCGTATTTTCCACCTGTTTCGTTGGCAACGCCCGGCTCAATTTTCACATCTTCTTCCCAGCAGTTAATCATATTGGGACGTTTTGCACTTGCCATGTCGGGCCTGCTGATAACGTTGAAGCTAAAATCACCTAATGCCAGCGATTTCCTGTAAAAAGATGCAACCTTGGTAGTACCATACACGATAGGGGTACAGTAATCGTATATCTGGTTATCCGCAAGGGTCTTTAAGATGATTTCCAGACCGATGCCGTTAATGTCGCCTATTGAAATACCTATTTTGATTTTTTCACTCATATCTAATTATTCTGCTACTACGCTGTGAGAGAATTTTCGCAAATTAACTATTTTGTAAATAATTATCATATCGTATCTGACAGTAAATTCAGCGACTTCAACGGTCAAGCCATTTTCTGCAGATGAGAAGGCAGGGATACTTATTTCTGGCTTTTCTTTAATTGACCCTTAGACAGTATATATTCCACTGTTTCTTTTATCCTGTCTGATGATTTAAGCTCAATATCAGGTGTAACTCCAATGCCTTCTATAGAAAATCCTTTTTTTGTCGTTATTTGACACGAGGGGATGAACATGTAAAAGCTTGTTTCAGATTCGCTCAAGCTGAAAATGTTCCAAAATCCCGGATTTCCGGCTCCAGCGCTAGTTTGACCCAAGATTTTACCTCTTTTGGTTTCTTTTACCGTTAGCGCAAAATACTCCGCAGCTGAGGCCGTTTGATTTGATACCAATACGTAGATTGGCACCTTATGATACTTTTTATACTCACTATTATCGTAAACAACTTCACTTTGATGCCAGGCTGAATCCCCTGTACACC
>DALYUO010000152.1:0-263 GCA_031981225.1 Pararcticibacter sp. | reverse complement strand
ATATCGATTATTAAAGCGGAGCAGTTTTCCAAAAAGGTTAGCGCATTTTTTATCTTCTGGAGTGAATAATCACCATCTATACAAGCATCCCACTTTAAATATCCGATATTTTTTTCAAGTACTTTGATCCCGCTGATTCCCCCACCAACATGTTGCGCCTGGCTCTTTGCTTGTTGCGCTTGCTGTTTTTTATCAAGCACAACCAAATTAAAGTGCTTGTCATTGGTTTCTTTCCTTAACATCTCGGTGATTGCTGCGGCCGC
>DALYUO010000151.1:10423-12018 GCA_031981225.1 Pararcticibacter sp. | reverse complement strand
CATTCGCTACCGTTGTAATTACCGGGTTGATCAAAGGGATCAAAACTGATCAAAGCTATACAGAGCTCCAGGCTGCTGTTGAAAAAATAGGTTTTAGCAAAGAAAATATTGACACTATCAACTTGGCAGCAGACAAAGCTAACCCGACTGCACCTAAGCAGACCCTACCCCCACAGGAAAATAAGAAAATTTTTATTGGTCATGGCAGGAATTCTCTATGGCGGGAAGTTGAAGCCTATCTGCGAGAAGAAAACCTTCCATTCGAAAGTTTTCAGACTAATGATAGAACTGGCGAGCACATAATCGATATCCTTAAGGGATTTCTAGACAACTCGTCCTTTGCTATTATTGTGGTAACCGCTGAAGACGAAACCGCCAATGGGACTGTAAGGGCACGTCAGAATGTCATTCATGAAATCGGCCTGTTTCAGGGCAGACTTGGCTTCGACAAAGTTGCGATTTTAAAACAGGACGAGGCTGAACCATTCAGCAATAATGATGGACTGCAACATATTCCGTTTCCTAAAGGGAACATTCAGGCATCATTCCATCAGCTTGGCCTTGCGCTAAAAAAAGCGGGTTTAAAAAAGTAGTTACTCGAAATGGCTACACGAATGGGTTTGAGAGTTCATCCTATTTGGCCAGACAGTTTAAAAGGCAAACGGGTATTACACAAGTGCAATTCCGGAAAGTGAAATTGAACTTCATATTATGTGTAAAGTGGCTGATATTTGACAGCTTATGAAATTAACAATCAAGAATCTTGTGTGCTGGTAACTGATTGCGGACGGACTGATGTACAGATAGGGAACAGCTCATATAAATGGCGACACAAACGCTTACTATTCACAAAGATCAAAAGTTGGGTTCATCCTTGTTATTGTGCTGGTACCGATTAAATTTGTGCGGCCTGCGGAGAACTCCGCACTTATTATAACACAATGAGCAACACTATTCAACTCATGCCGGTCAGCAGTTTGCTGGGAAAAACATTTTTTATACCGGCCTATCAGCGTGGATATCGCTGGACACGACAGCAGGTAACCGATCTCTTGGAGGATATTTACACTTTTGCAATCAAAAAGAATAAAGGGGAAAAGGAATTTTATTGCTTGCAACCGATCGTTGTGCAATATCATGACGATCAGAATCATTATGAGGTAATTGACGGGCAACAGCGATTGACTACGATTCGAATATTGATGACTTATTTTCTGAGAGATTACTTGAACGGTCGTTCATTAAAGCAACGGTATGGAAAAGATCTTTACTCACTTGTTTACGAAACCAGACCTGGCCTAACAGATTTTTTGGATGAGATCAGCGACAACGAGGATAATATCGACTTTTTTCATGTTTCTAAAGCCTATAGCTACATCAGCAATTGGTTTGACAACAAGGTTCTTGAAAGCGGTGAAATGTATGATAATCTTTGTGATTCCATTCTAAAGACATTAGTATACAATCAAAAGAATAAAAAAGAAGAAGGTCTGGTACAAGTGATTTGGTACGAATTGGCCGGTGAACAATCCAAACCAATCGACACTTTTATTCGGATCAATCTTGGTAAAATATCACTTACCAATGCGGAACTG
>DALYUO010000151.1:8656-10404 GCA_031981225.1 Pararcticibacter sp. | reverse complement strand
AAATTTTTGGTGGTTTTTGAACAAAGAAGAAAATAAGGCATCTTCACATATCGAGTTTATTTTTGATCTAATGCAACGTCGTGCTGTTGAAAAAGACAAGACGCTGCCTAGAATTATAGGGGCGGACAAGTATAAAACTTTCAGATATTTTAATCACCTGTTCGGTAATGAGCCTTCACCGGAAATAATTAAGCGGAATTGGGAGTCAATAAAGACCTATTTTGATACCTTTCGCGAGTGGTTTGATCATCCTGCATGGTATCATTACACGGGATTTCTTATTTACTGCAATCGTTCCGTAAAAGACTTGTATGACCTTCTTAACGACGAAACGATAGAAAGTAAAGCAGATGCGACTGAAAAATTGATTGAGGAAATTTCTAAAGAATTCAGGTCGATCAATTGGAAAAGTATTGATAATCAAGTTTACCTTGATCTGTCTTATGATGATAACAAAAAAGAACTTTTACGCAGGTTTTTTTTATTATTCAACCTAGAGTATATCGTCCGAAAATCCGGACAGCAAACTTTGATCTATAAATTTCCTTTTAAAGCATTTAAACATTCTTCTAAAAAGCAAGCTGGTGTAATCTGGGATATTGAACATATCAGTTCGGCCACAGACAACACTTTGGAAAAAAAAGAAGACCAACTTACATGGCTGGAATATGCTTTGACCGATGTTCCGTTTTTGGATGATAAATTGAACGAGAGGATTCGATCTTTTATAAACGGAAATGGAACGGAGAGTTTTGAAGTGCTTTATCAGCAGATCCTGGCTCTTTCAACAGATGAGAAAATCGATGAGGGTTTAAAGAACCGTCTCGGAAACCTTACGTTATTGGATGCAGGCACGAACCGTGGGTATGGTAACGCTTTATTTGCTACCAAACGCAGGAAGATCATAGAAAAAGACCGAGAAGGCATTTTTGTTCCGATCTGTACAAAAAATGCTTTTCTCAAATACTTCGATGGAAATACACGTAGTACATGGACATCTGCCGATATTATCGCCTACGGCAAAACGCTGGAAGACGTAATGCGGCCATTCTTAAAACCTAAACCTAATATTAATATTGCTGTAAATGAAAAAGCAACAACTAATTGACCTGCTTGGCGGATCTATTGAGGTCAACGTTAACGATCAAATTGAAGTAAAGCATATAACTGGCATTGAGATCCCAATTATCCAACGGGACTATGCACAAGGCCGCCCAGAAGAGCGTCTTATACTTGATCGGTTTTTGACAGCTCTTTTTACCGCGCTTGCTAATGACTCGGAGTTAGAATTAGACTTTGTATACGGTTCTATTCGAGCAGATGGTATTTTCTTGCCGTTAGACGGACAGCAGCGGTTGACCACTCTGTTTTTACTACATTGGTATATAGCTTATGTAGAATTGCCTAAAAATCAGCTACAAGCTTTTAGGGAACGGCTGAAACGCTTCCGCTATGCGACCCGTAGCTCGGCCAGCCGCTTTTGTGAAAAACTTACTCAGGTGACTGATATGACTGGTGCGAGACAAAAGATCCGCGAAGCCTACTGGTTTCACAGGAGTTTTGAAAAGGATCCAACGGTCCTCGCTATGCTGAATACAATCCAAGAAATAGAACAACGTTATCGTTCTCAGAACGAACAGTTGTTTGGAAGGCTTCATCGACTTTGCTTTTATTTACTGCCTTTGGATGGATTTAATCTGACAGATGAGCTTTATATAAAAATGAATGCTCGTGGTAAGCAATTGACG
>DALYUO010000151.1:969-8646 GCA_031981225.1 Pararcticibacter sp. | reverse complement strand
GAATTTCAAGGCAGACATGATAGGTCGTATGAAGGACGAAAATCATCCTGAAAACGAATACTTCCATGCTCCTACTGAACACGGCCTTTCGCGGGTGCCGTACTATCTTACGATAGCTTCTAAAATAGATAACAGTTGGACAGATGTATTCTGGACAACTGCAAAACAAAAGGCACTGGCAGAAGACAAGGATCACACAGTTGATCCGTATTTTCTCCGCTTCATTAACCGATATCTACTTAATCATCATATTATATACGCTAAAGGTTCCGTCGCTGAGATTGAGAACAGTGATACTTTTCGCGAACTCTACGGGCCATTGGGCAATGACACAAACTTACGGTATCAGCAATTTAATGCATATGAACCTTTGATTACTTCAAAGGTTATAACCGGATTTGAAAGGCTTTTGGACAACCTGCAAAGACATCAGGAAACGATACGATTAATCATTCGGCCGGTTTGGGACCTTAACGACGAGTGGTTCCTTTTCGATGATAAGATTAATCAAACGCAACGCATCTTGTTTCTTTCGGTTGCTTTATACCTTGAACAATATGAATTTGAACCAAAGCGGTTTACAGCTTGGATTCGGGTATGCTGGAATATTATGATCGATCCTGACATACGTAGCGTCGGTGCGATGATTAATGCGATGCGAACAATCTCCCGGCTTTCAATAGGTGGGGAGAATATATATGCATTCTTTGAGACGGATATGTTTGAACGCCTGTTTGCTGAAACAAATAATATACATAGTGAGCAACTGTCGGAAGAACGACAAAAAGCGTTGCTCTTTAAGGAAGCAGGCTGGGAAGCTCTTATATTTAAAGCCGAAGCGCACTATCTATTCCAAGGCAATATAGGATTTTTATTGTCGGGATATCCTAGCCTTTCAGTGTTCTCACTTAGGGTTTCCAACGCTTTTCAGATTTTCGATCGTACCGGTGCAAACAGGACGTTCCGACCGGATCACGGTGTTTACCGGTATGTGATCAGTTCGCTTAAAAAGTGGCAAGATGTTAATGATCTTACATACATTGATGATTATCGAACGTGGCAATTGGGGTTGCGTAGAAATGGTAACTATAGAACGTCTATAGCTGAATTATGCAGTTATCCTAATAACAATGAGATCCATAAACAGATCGATGTTATGATATCAAGGCCATCAACCATCTCTGCTTCGGATATTGTAAAAATGCGCAAGGTTCATGAAAATCTCTATCAGCAGGAGGCATTTGTTCGGTGGACCCAAAAAACGGAAAAGGTTTCTAAAGTCAAATGGCTTTATGACCATATATATATCATTCGCCCTAGTGCTTGGTATGATAAGGTTATGATTGAAGGTTTCCGAAATGAGGTTGTCTCAAAATTCCTTAAACTGATCAAATTTAATACTGAGCACAGATGTGGCACAGCAGAAATGTTTTGGGGTGAAGATATTGATGTTGGATTGTTAGCAATTGGTCGCACTTACCTTGTCCATTTTGATAAAAATTTAATGGTGTCGGTAAGCAAGAAAGAAGGAACAACCGAAGGGCCAATTTTGACAGATATATTTAAGGGAACGGTGGCTGCTGTCAAAAATGATATGGAGGCGCAAAACTTGGCGGAGCAAATAATTAATGCCTTGACTACTAGTATATCACAGGACGAAGCAAATGCTAGCGCGTTAGAACCGCGTTTGAATAGTTGATTGAAGAACAAATAGACTACGTCAATCGTAGTTGCCGAGTGAGATATCGTATAAAGAACGTCACTTTTCTTATTTTAGAGGACGATGTTTAGTCTTATTGTAATATGATAAATTTAGAACTAATTGACCAAATTAAACGAATTACAATTATATCGTTAGTCCAAGATGACGATCTAATGGAAGCTTTAGTTTTGAAAGGAGGAAATGCCATAAGTTTGGGTTATGGATTAAGTGATAGGGCGTCCTACGACTTGGACTTTTCAATGGAGGAAGATTTTGAAGACGATATTCAGGAAGTACAACGTCGGTTGGAGAGGGCTATTTACAGGACCTTTACCTCCTATGGGTATACGGTACTTGATTTTAGAATATTTGAGAAACCAAAAAAAATACGTAAGGAGCTAGAGCCTTTCTGGGGAGGCTATCTTTTAGAATTCAAGTTAATTCAGCGAGACCAATATGAGAAACTTTATCCTGACATGGATAAGATTAGAAGAAGTGCTCTAGCTGTTAGTCCGGATAATTCTACTCGCTTCACGGTTGATATTAGCAAATTTGAATTTGTGGGTGACCACAGAGTCATTAGGGAAATTGACGGCATAAGTTTTTATGTTTATGCACCTGAACTGATAGTTTTTGAAAAGGTAAGAGCGCTCGCTCAAAAGTTGCCGGAATATTTTTCTGAAGTGTTATTGACGGATAATGTTTATAAAGCAGAGGAAAGAGCGCGTCCGCGAGACTTTTTTGATATTCATGCCATATTGGAAAGCTATCCTGTTGATATTTCATCTGCAAATGCTAAAGAGACATTAGCAAATGTTTTCCACGCAAAAAGAGTTCCAATTGAATATATAAAACGTATTCGCTCTATGAAAGATATACATCGTGCCGGATATGATGGGGTTAAAGATACCCTCTCCTCTGCTGAAAAGGACTTAGGCTTTGATTTTTATTTTGACTACGTAATGGAGAGATTTGAAAATATTTTTGATTAAATCATTCCTTTAGGGTAATAAATGTTCCAATCTTTCGAATATTCTTTCTCCTGCATCTCGTAGGTCAAATAAAAATCGTAGTTCCGCGGCTTGCTTCTTAAAATATTTATCTGAGATTGCTTGTAGTTTCCTGCCGCTTCAAGGTAAAATCCTATTGCTTGATGATAAGGGTAGATAAAATTCATCCGGTTTAAGTATCCTGATAGCTTGTTCACTGATACTGGATACATCTCTTTGGCTTGGCGATATGCTTTCAAAACTTCGAATATACCGCCGGAATAAGATGGTCGTACTGCAATATCAATAAGTGTTCGTTCTATATCAGTTACTCTTATTTGGCCTATTTCTGGTCTATCTAAAATATCTATTCCAAGATTTTTTGTAAACTTACCTCTCAGTAGTATGATTTTATATTCCTTGAACGTAGCGATTGTTTCAGATAAACGTTGTGGCTTCTTAAAAGCTTGATCTATTGCCTGCTGTTCTAGTTCATTCGTTTGTTGCTTTGAAGGGCTATTCGATTGCTCTTGTGTAATGTATATGGTTTTGGGAATTTGTTCCGTAAGTCCCCACAACGTTACCGCTGAATAGTGTGACAAGTAAGATTTGGGAAGAATAGCTGCACTTAAATCATAAACAGAGACATTCTCAAGATAGAATAGACGTTTGCTTGGTAAGCCTGGAAAAGTAAAATCAGTATGTTCTATAGAATCTTGTTCTGCCAGTGCATCTAAAAATTTGTTAACATCCATAGCAAGTGGTAGACGCCATTTGTCTTTATTCTCCTGAAAGATATCTGATAGAATTGTTGCGTCGAAAACATTACGTCCACGGCTTTGAAGCTCTTGAATGATCTTGGGCAGTACTATTGCTATTCTAGGTCGATTTGCCATTTTATCGCTACCCAGAAAGTATATATACTTTCTGGGTAGCAAAGGTAATGTTTTTTTTTGATACTGTCAAGTTTTTATTAGTAAAAGCGGACTTATAGATAGTGAATTAGGAGTAATTAAAAACAAAATATCTTTATATTGTTGTAAGTATATATACTTACAACAAAGGTACAATAATTAACTGAGATAATCAAGATATCGGTGCTATTTTTTTCTTTTTTTACCTAATGGTGTGCTACTGTCATCTTCTTTTTGACTCACTCTTAGATTTTCTCAAATCCTTTCTTTTCTTTTCGGCGTCCGTTATTTTCGCTGGTATGAATGCTCGATCTGGAACTAGTGCATTGCCATTACGAAACTCCTCGACAAGACAGAAGTTTTGTAGCTTCTTTTCCAGCCAATATCGTTCTGGGGCATGTTCAAGCATAATGATCTGGAACTCGGTGTTATATTCTGTGTTGATCTTGAAAATGAAATCATTGAGTAGTTGAAACGCAGACTGTAATTTCACTTTGTCGTCATCCTTAGTGATTTCTTCTATATTTTCAGTGGCACTTGAACCCTCATAATAGGGTTGGCTTGGCTGGTCTAAAATTAAAAACTGAGGCACATAGCTATGAGGTAAGCTGATGAAGTGCTCGTGTAATCCCAAGAAAAGGAATAAATGCAAAAACATATAATTTGATTTGCTACCGATCGTCGCCTGAGCCTGTAATTCTTTGCCTTTTCGTAATTTTAAACTTTTTTCACTGACGTCAACTAAGACTTTATAGCCTCTGTAAACACCCATGGAATCAGCCACAGTGTCAAAAAAGCTCTGGATTAAGCCTTCTAGGTCCGATAGTATTAGTCGACGATTCTCATTGTTATTTTTAAGAACGCTCTTTAAGTCTTCAATTTCTTCAAGTAACGCCTGTTCATCACGGTCATCTAAATCCAACTCCCATTTATTTTCATAAAAGGCAAGTTGCGATTTCAGTTCGCCAATGAAAATGAACTTTTGAGCCTCGTCCGTATAATCCTTAGTAGACGTTGGCAGAGTAGCTAATTCAGCATCAATTTCATTAATGCGATTCCTTAAAGTAGTCACTTCAGATTTCACATTAACTGAAATAGGCTTTTTCTTGGCAATCTCATCTCGAATTGTTTTAAGGGAGTCTTCCAAGGAATTCAAAAAAGTTCGCACCTCCAACGTCGGGATCAGTTCACTGAAATTCTCGTTAAGATACTCGATAGGTTTCAGGCTTTCATAATCGCCGTTGAGGTTTTTTTTGTAAGTATCATATTCAACGTTGAACCGTTCTAAATTGCGTATCTGTCGAAAGATAGTCCGTTTGCGTTTGTTCAGTTCGTCTACCTGTTGCATGTTATTAGAATAAGAAGCGGTACGGAACTGGTTGACAAGTTGTTTCAGTCGTTCTCTCCCTTCATCAATTGGAAACAATTTTCGTTCAATAAGGTCATACTCCTGTGCCTTATTGATAAGGCTGAGTATCTGCTGAGCAAAAAGCTTTTCCTCTTTGTCGAGTGCTTTTCTACGTTTTTCAATCTTAGCCAAATCTTTTTCAAGTCCGTCGATCTTCTCTTTAACTAACACGTTACCGACATCATCAACGCCCAAAGCTAAATAGAATATTCTGTCAAGTGCTTCAATATATTTGTCGCGGTCATACAGATGATAGTCAAAAAACTCTTTTGTATGGGCAATAGTATCTTCAGACAAAGTGTTAAATAATAGAAAATATCGGTAAGATATTTTGGAACCAGCTGAAATATATTTGCCACCAAAGGGAATTTTTAGGTTCTCCTCAATTCCGAATTCTTTCTCTAAGATAGATTTTACGTGCTTTATGTCATTGTTTTTAACGAATTTTTCAGGGAAGGTGTTATCGCTAGAGAAGTATATCTCGTCGGAGCCGATGTTAGAAACTGGACTTTTTCGGGCGATCAAGAAATCTTTATCGTTAATCTTAAAATCTAACCCATACCAATCGACGTTCTCGTTTATAGCCTCTTGAGCAATTTTGGCCTTTGTGGAGAGCATGCAATAATCAAAGATAGATAAGATGCTCGTTTTGCCAGTGCCACTGCCTCCAGTGATTACATTAACTTTATTAGGTTGAAATTCGAGAATTCTTGGTGCGGACCCGTTTTTAAACCAAAGAATTAGCTTGTTAATATGAAATTTCATAGTTCAATCTTGAGTTTAAGATATAGAGAGTTTTCACTTTGGTCTTTAAATAGTCCAACTAATACATCAATAGCAGCTAAAAAATCAGCAGCACGCTTACCAATTTGGCGAGTATTTTCTGGGCTGAAGTTTAACGCGTAATTATAGTTAAGTTGATCACGCGTAATGGTGACCACGTTCATTTCCTGTAATATTGTTAATGCGTTGACAGAAAGGGGTAGGAAATCGATGAACCTGGCGTTAAAGCTTATGAAACACTCAGGGTTTTTTATAATAAATTCTTCAAGGCTCCTTTTTAAGGACGCGCTCCGAAGTTTACGGACAGTAGTTGGATGCAATATAAAGGGCAATACAAGCATAGCTTTGGCGGCACTAATCGTGCCGTAAACTTTTAACAAGTAACCGAGTGCTACACTTGCTAAAGCTTCATTATTATTTATTGGCTTGGAGATCTGCTTCATATTAATATCGATTTTTCCAATCTAAGTGCCAACCAATCTCTCGTTCTTCTGTCAATAAATAAAAGTGCCCATGACTCAATTCCAATGAAAGTTGTGTTTCATCAAACTGTAAGATCTGACGTCGCATTTCATCAAGCAATGATAGCGCAGAATCTTTAATGTCCCCATCAATTTCACTCAATTCTTTCCCGCCTTCGATTTTTGCCCTGATCTTTCGGAAAGTCGCGTTGAACGCAGTCTGCTGAATAAATGAGGTTTGCTTATTAAACTTTGTACGGTCCGATTCTAAGAAATCCCCATTGTCTTCCCAGTCTTTCAGATTATTAAGTAGTTGCAGCATTTGAGTTGTATAGGCAATTATGGAATCTTTATCTGCAGGCAAAATATCACCGATATCGAGCAACTGTCTTACAAAAAGTTGCTGCTCTGGATGGTCGGGGAGGATATAAGGTAAGTCACGGATCGGAAGCTTTGTGCTAATAGCAACCTTAAAGCATTTGCCAAACTTCTTATTAAACTCTTCAAAACTAATCACGTTACGAACACCTGCTTTGATATTAAGGTAATTGGTGTCCCGTAATTCTGAATGTAAATTCCGATATACATCGTCGACACGCTCTTTAATATGAATCTTTTCGAGCAAACGTCTTTTGATGGCATTGATTAAATCGTCATGATTAAGTTCGAAGGTTATCTTTTTCGCAAATTGGCTAAGCTGTTCTGAAGGTAAGCCTCGGAGTTTATTTATATAACCTGTAATAGTCGCGTCTTCAGTATCATTCTCTAAAGTCTTAAGATAGTCTTTAAAATCTTTGTTCTTGATATCCCCGTTCTGCAAATTAACAAGTTTTTGGATAAATGGGTTGGTAAGAGCTAGTTTATTTGTAGCTAGTTGAAATGTAGTTCGCTGAATGAATGTTTTTGCATCGTCGCATTCGCCGATTACTTTAGACCAGTTGGATAAGGTCTTCCATAAATCATTGTCTCTTTCGGTGAGGTTAATGGGCTCACCAGCAGCATTTTTTTGAGTTGTATGCTTAGTCTGAATAAGCAGCTGTTTCCCATTAGCGAAATCAACGTGAACATCGTCTTTCTCCTCGATACCAATAGCCTCCCCATGTCTTAGGTCAAGAAGCAATAAGAAAAAGTGATAGAACTGGTAATCAAATCCAATCGATGTATCTGAAGCAGACGCGGCTAGTTGAGTTTTTGTATTAAGCATTAGTAATAATCAGAATAAGACTGGCATAAAAACTAAAAGTAATGATATTAATAATAAACTTGCAATCATCTTTTGTATTCCTACCATAAGCGTCATATGAACCAAATGATGATATCTTGATCGCCCTCAATTGAAGCTAATAACCGTTACTTCGTATATTGATAATGTAAGTACGTTGTAAAATGAAAATCGGCTTTACCTTATCAGAGCCAAAAT
>DALYUO010000151.1:0-941 GCA_031981225.1 Pararcticibacter sp. | reverse complement strand
GTGACAGCATTCAGTTTATTCTCTTCTACAAAGACCGCTTAACTCGCCCCACCTGTAATTTTAAGAATAAATTGGTTGCTTGAAACGATCTCTATCTGGGTACAATCGGAACCTTTATCAGAGAATTGAAAGAGGGGCTTGGAAAATCAATGCTTTGTCTTAACTTCCGGGTCGTAACATAGTCAGTTCTTACCTTTTTCCATTAGATTTCTTATATCTTCATAAGCATAGTATATCAGTCCGCCTACTTTTGTAAATGGCAAAGTTCCGTTATCTCTAAGGCTCTTTAGAGTATTAGGTGATATCCCTAATAGCTTTCGCACCTCATAACTCTTTAGCCATTCTTTTTGATGATCTTGTTTCGGTGGCCGGAGAGATGGGCGCCTTAATTCTGCAAAAAGCTCTTGCTTGAAAGTTTCCAGATCTTCCCGGGTGATGAATTCAATTGTTGCCATATTATTTTGATTTGGCTCAAAGGTGAAGGTGGTAAGGGGATAATTTTGACAAGGCTTTATGTAGTACCTATATTTAATTTCTGAGAATAACAGAAGGTCGTGAGGATTTTAGGAATTTCATCTAAAGAATTAGATGGGCTCCTAAAGGGGATTGACATTAGATAGTAAGGCCAGGCATCATAAATTAAAATCAAATAGTTAAAAACGAAGCTTTTTCGTATCTTAGTATTATGATTATGGGTTACTAATACTTATTCCGTAACCTTGAAAAGTTTGATAGTAGCAATTGATTGTTATTCAATTAATTACAGTATAAGGTTCGAGCCCAGGTGGGCGCACAGAGTAGACACTCAAAGAACACTAAAACCCTGTAAATAGCACTATTTACGGGGTTTTTTGTTTAATTATCCCCTCAACTACCCCAAAGATTGGGATCAAGCAAAAAAGTTGGGGACTAAGCATAGATTTTAGATAGTCTGTACATGA
>DALYUO010000150.1:9620-12108 GCA_031981225.1 Pararcticibacter sp. | reverse complement strand
ACAGGCTTTTGAAGCTTTTTAAGGCTCTTTCCGTGCGCCCACCTGGGCTCGAACCTTATATTATAAATAGCAATAAATCAACACCTTGAAGAGGAAATCAAAATACAGGTAGTTACTTAGGTAACGCCCTAACTGACAGATACAAAGGTAAGGATTTCTCTGTTTCTTTCTGTAATCAGCATAACATCCTTTACATAAATAACATTCTCCTCCTAAGAGAGCTACTTCAGAAAATGAAAGGTTACAGAAACAGCAGATTGTCGTGACAATACTTTTACAACGGCAGCTCATTCAGTACCTTCTTCTGCACGCGCCAACTGGGTAAGCACTTATCCATAAGCAAAATAAAGTTCTTATTGTGCTTTTTTTCTAGCAAATGCACCAGTTCATGTACGACAATATATTCAATACAATCCAACGGTTTTTTTGCAAGCTCAATATTAAACAGCAAGCGATTGGTATTGACAGCACAGCTACCCCACTTAGTTTTCATTGCTCTTATAGTATATGCAGGAATGGCTAAGCCCATGATCTTTGAGTAGTGCTTTATAAAAGCATCCATCCGTTGTTGAAGTTCTGCTCTGTAAAACCGGTAAAGAACCTTCCTCTTCAGTTCTATATTCTCAGGATCTATTACCTGTAATTCCAGCTTATGTGCTTTTCTCAAGACAGCATTTTTTTTAGCGTTTAGCACCTTAAGAAGGTAGCGTTTGCCAAATAAGTAATGGCTTTCCTGGGTAATATACTTCCGTTCCTTTTCACGAGCCTGCTTAGCAAATTTCTGCTGCTCTTTCTTGATCCATGCCCATTTGGTGGCAGTATAAATTTTTATTTTCTCTAAATCATAAAACTCTGGCGAAGCAATAGTAACGTGTCCATTAGGGGGATGAACACTTAGATGCAAGTTTTTAATGGCTTTGAAAGTCACCGTAATTTCCACGTCACCGATCTTTAACACTTCCGTTTTCATTAATATTCGTCTTTATGTGCTTCAATAATTTTATAAAGCGTCTCGACCTTGTCCTTATCATTTACCACCTGATAAAGAGCTTTTTTCACTAGCTGTTGCTTTGCTAAATTCTCCCTAAAGCCTTCTTGCCTGGCATACTGAACTGCGTCCTCACAAGCGAGTGCCAAAGCTTCATCTTCCAGGACATGGTAAAGAGCTACCTTGCCTTTACTATTAAGGCTTGCAGGTACATCGTCATTCTTACCCTTATTGACCCGCCTGATGAGTTCTGCTATTTCCAGTAAATAGTTCTGGTAATCAAGAGCATCCCGTTTTCTTTTTTCAATTAGTTCCTGCAACAGAACCGACATCTGGTCGAAATACTTTGGATCCAGGAGGTGTTCTTCTACAATTTTACTTCTAACGTTGTTCTCGATAGTTTCTGCTACGGCTTCAGGATTTCCCTTTATCCCGTCAGGTAATTGATCAATGGCTTTTGCCATATCGGTTTCCATTAGGGCTAACATGGAAATATCCTCAAAAGGCGAAATAGTGACCGATTCTTCAGCTCTGATATACGTATCGATCAGAAAACGCATGTCCGCCTCGTAGGCCTTCAAGTCAATCCTTTCATTACTCGCGATGCGAATAATTTCCCTCAAGTGCAGATAGAACTCCAGTTTATCAGTCATTTGCTTTATTTCCGCATCAGAAAAACCAGCCTCCTGAAAATCGGCCTTCAAGTTTGCGTATGCCCGGATAAACTCTACGATGGCTTTATACAAAGCCATCCGTTTGTATTCTGTCCCTTTTAATTCTTCAGGGATTTCTGTATTTCCGCAAAAGAAATGGATGAAAGCCAGATCATCACGAGGATGAGCCACATTCTCACAAATACTTTCCAAGGTTTCTAAAGCGGTGTATAAGCGGTCAGTAGCCATTTTAAGGCGATCTTTTAGCTGAATGCTTACTTCTTCTTTTGTGAAGCCTTCGCTATCAAGTTCAGAAGTGTAAACGTCAATAGCATCGGTTACTTTGCCGAAGAGCTCCATATAGTCTACCACATAACCGTAGTCCTTATCGTCGGTATCTAATCTGTTCACCCTGCAAATGGCCTGAAACAAGGTATGATCCTGCATCTTCTTATCAATGTAGATGTAAGTACAAGGAGGAGCGTCAAACCCAGTCAATAACTTAGACACAACGATCAGCAATTTCATCCTTGCCGGTTCTTTCCTAAACCGCTCCTTCGCATCCGTTTCGTACGTTTCAGTCCTGGATTTATTGCCTTTCGGACTTACCTCTTTCAGAAGCTCCGTATAGACATTAAAAATGAATGTTTTATCGGTTTCATTATCGGCACCGGTATCCTCCAGTGAAACGTCGCCTGCGAAAGGATTGTAGGATGTAATAATAGCGCACCTATTCTTAAGCTCCGTCTGTAAAAATAGGTTATAGTATTTACAGGCCTCATAGATGCTGGAGGCCACCAAAATGGCATTTCCCATCTGCGACTTTAAGCGGGGCTTAGTAGCGAAG
>DALYUO010000150.1:6961-9610 GCA_031981225.1 Pararcticibacter sp. | reverse complement strand
TTTCTCCATACGACTTTTGGAACTCAGCACATTCTGCATCGTTCCCCATTTCTTCTTCAGTTCGTTCTTCTGGAAATCGTTTAGCCCCGCGGTTTTGCCCTCAAACCATTTATCCACTTTAGCCTGGGATGTCAGGTTTTGCTCTATGGAGCGGCCTTCATACATTAGATCTTTCACCACCCCATCGGCAACGGCCTCATTAAACTTATAGGTATGAATGTACCGCCCAAATACGTCCATTGTAGTTTTTTTGTCTTGCTTTAGTAAGGGCGTTCCAGTAAAACCGACGAAAACCGCATGGTGTAATACCGCTTTCATTACCTGGTTCAACTTTCCGCTTTGCGTACGGTGACATTCATCTATAAAGACAAAAATCTCCCCCTGTGTTTGAACCGGATTATCCTGCAGACCTTTTAGAAAATCATTGAAATCTCCCTCATCCCGACTTCCGAATTTATGGATCAGGGAACAAACCAACCGGGGACGTGAAGAGGTAAGAAAACTGATCAGCTCCTTTCCCGAGCGGGTTTTGGCAATATCCGTTTCGCCTGCGTCATTGAATACCCGTTCAATCTGATCATCGAGTTCGGTGCGGTCAGTTAAAATAACAATGCGGCTATTGGGAACATTTTCCAGAATCCATTTGCCAAGCAACACCATCATCAGGGATTTGCCGGATCCCTGGGTATGCCAGATGATCCCTCCCTCTCGTCTCTTCACAAATTCCTGACTGGCCTTTAGCGCAAAATACTGATGCGGGCGAGGCAGCTTTTTTACGCCTGCATCAAAGATAATTCCGTTGTAAAGCAGATCGATCATTCGCTCTTTATCGCAGAGCTTTTTCAGGTATTTATCCAGCTTGTAGCCGGTGTTATCCTCTTCGTCCTCTTTCCAGTTAAGGTAGTATTTCGCCTGCGTTTCAATGGTGCCATACCTTAAGCCTTGAGTATTGTTACCGGCAAATAAAAACTGCACGGTAGTATAAAACCACTGGTTGAATAATTCCCTTTGATTAGAGATGGACTGATAAATACTTTCTGCTATATCCGTAGTACCTCTTTTCAGTTCTAAAACACCAATGGCGATACCGTTTATATATAACACGACATCCGGGCGGCGGATATTTTTGCCTTCAGTCAGTGTAACCTCCTCCGCTATTCCAAATTCATTATTCTTCCAATTGTGCCAGTCGATAGGGAAAACAGTATCAAACTGCTCGCCCAGTTCTGGCCTTGCTTTTATACCATACCGCAATAAGGAGTACATGGCCTTGTTGCGATCGTATAAATTACCACTGTTGCTGGTAGCCAGATCATACACCTCTTTGGCGGCTTTTTTAACCAGCGCAGGCACATAGCCTTGCTTTCTTAAAAATTGCTCCAGGATAGCCAGCTCCACGTTGCTGTTATGCTCGCGCTTCTCCCAATTGCCATAATACACATAGCCCAATTGTTCGGTAAACAATTTAATGATTCGGTTTTGAGTGATGCGTTCTAGGGGGTTAATCATTATAAGAATATTTAGGAATTAGCCGAGTCAATAATAAGATCAAATGGATTTCTTCTTTTGTTACCATCTGTAATTTCCTGGTCTATTATATTCATTGGGTAGTTATCTATAGTGTAGCCATGATGCTTTTGATTCATTGTGACCTTTGAAAGGTGTAGCAAGCCATTATCATCTATACTTCTATTCAGCAAATCTAAATAAACTATCTCATCCAGATAGATTTGATTACATGCCGAGATTAAAAAATCAACCGGCAAATTAATGTGCTCCATTGTGTTGCCGTACACTTGCATAAAGTGACCGTAATATCCCACATCAAACCCGGCGCCGTAGCTTGCTTCCGATGTATCATGCTCCTGTTGAAGACTGGCATTACTTTCTAATACCCGGTAATATTTACTCATTGTCTTTGTTTATAGCTCAAATACGATCTACCTCCACTCGCTTAATTCAATCACACCAACCTAACCCGCCCCGTCAACAACTCCTGCATCATCCCTTGCTTAATTTGCCGGGCTTTTGCCAGCTGGGTTTCTAAACTTTCAATCTCGTTATCCATGTCTGATAAGATGGACGCGATACGAGTTTGTTCGGTAAGAGAAGGAATCGGCAATGCTATTTCTTTTATACGACTTGTTGAAATTCCGAGAACTTTTGTGCCTTGAGCTTCTTTAAGGATTTGATCATGTACTACGAAACTTTGAAATAAGAATCCAAGAAACCCTATTCTAAAACAGTTTGTCCTTTAAGTTGCTTTGATTTATGAACGGAACTGATTCTTTACAAATATTGAAGTGACTTCTAAATTTAGTATGGATGTCACCGTAATGGATATTGTAAACATTTCCGTCTGAGTAGTTAAGTGCATCTCTAGAAAATGAATTTGTTGGGATAAAGAAACCTGACTCCCCCAACTTCTTCACCTCCCAATCCTCTTTCGGCCCAAGCAGTTGCTGCATAGCGCCCTGTTTAATCAAACTTTTTTTTGCAATCAGTTGCTCCAAATTGGCTATCCAGGCATCAGCATCACTTAAAGCTTCGGCAATGGCTTTTTGCTCTGGGAGGGGGGGGAGGGGGACTGGATAATTTCTCAATTCTCCTAAATCAACTCCGGTTTGTCCGGACGAGCGTTGGGACAAC
>DALYUO010000150.1:4217-6951 GCA_031981225.1 Pararcticibacter sp. | reverse complement strand
TCTATAAAGTTAAAAAGTCGCTCGTTCCTTAAAAAGTGCCACGCGTAGTTTTTGAGAATTACGTTTGTCGGTGTCGCCTTTAACAAAGCAACGTTATATGCTCCCTCTATCCCCCGTAATATTTGAAATATCGGGGGGCCATACCGACCTATCATTATATCGTCCTTTGTGCAAAATCTCCTACCTAACCTTTCGTCTATATAAACTTTGAACTTATCACTTTTGTAGTCTCTAATCTGAATGAGCCTTACAAACCCCTCCTTTTTTACATTTGAAAAGGTACTTAATGGAGGCTGTGAACCTCCACTAAAATTAATTATTTTACCAACAGTTTGCTGTTCCCAATCCTCCGGAATCACCCCAATCTCCGTATTCTTAAACCCCTCCGCTACCATGCCAACCCCATCTTTGCTAAATGTGCCTTCACTTTTTCTTCCGCAGCTTTCGTTTCGCTTTCCAAATTATTTAAGGTAACAGCATACCGTTCTGCCAGTTCCTTAATCCGCTGGGTAAGCGTTTGGCTCAGTTTTTCCTGCTCCGTGCTTAAAGCTTGTTGTAAAGCCTTAGCCCATTTATGGTTAATCACTAATTCTTTAATCTCGCCCTCGCTTAATGCCGGATATTTTTCCTGCACCGCTCTTTCCAATTCCGCATTCAGCTCCTTAATTTCTTTATTGGCGGTTTTAATCATTTGGTCCTGTGCGAGGTAATCTTCGAGCACTTCGACTTCGCTGAGTGATCCATCCGCTTCCACGTCGATTTCGCTCAATGTAACATGACTTGCTAACGCACCGGCGTTGCCATAAGCATATTCCGGTTCGGCGGCTATGCTGAGGTCGGCCTTCTGCTTCTCCTTGTTCTGTTTTTCTTGCTTTTTAGCCTTTAATAGCTTCAACACTTCTGCAGCATTTACTTTGTCCAGGTCAGCAAATAAACCGTCTTCTGCGCTGTGTTCTTCTTCCAATTCGGTCATTCTGGCCTGGGCAGCTTCTGCCGCTTGCTCAAGCTGATTTAACTTTTCCTGTAGATCGGCAAAGTAAACCTCTATCAACAGTTGCGGCGATATCATTCTGCCTTCCAAACCTGCCAGTCCCGCTATGGGCTTATCTGCAGACACCTTACCGTCTTTTCCTTTTTTGCCCTTCACTACCAGGCGGGTTACTTCATTACCGGCTTTCCAGCCATCCAAAGAAACAGAGTAGAAATCGTCCATCATGGTTTCGTTCCAATAGGCCATCAAATGCTGGTACATGGCATATTCATCAACCAACGCATCCTCCAAAAAAGTAGCCAGAATAGACTGGCTGGTTTCAGCAATGGCAGCCTTCACATTAAAGCCTTGCTCAAATGCCTTCCAGTTTGCTTTTTGGCCTTGCAGCCAGGCATCAAAGCGCTGGTGCATGGTTTGATTGTAGGCCTCAAATTCCGGATGATTAAAAATAGTTTGCTTAACCTGTTCAGGCTCTGGCTTCAATTGTACATAGCCAGGGCGCAATGGCGCAAACAAATCGGTTTTGAGCTTGGGAAATAATCGCCAATAGGCAGATAAGCCGTCAATGTCTTTTTCGGGGATTCCGCCTTGCAGGTGAGCGGTTAAATCCTGAATATCTTCAGCCTCCTGCGTATCAATGTACCGGGGTATGTTGAGATTGTAGTCGTTCCTGGGATCAGCAATGTCGCTCATAGGCACCATGCGACTGTATTTTTCCACTTCCTGAAAATGGGTAAATACATCGTTTATCTTGCGGATGTCCTGCTCGCGCAAGCGGTTTTTGTTGCCGTCTTTTATAAAGCCCTTGCTGGCATCAATCATAAAAACGCCCTTGCGCCGGGCGGCATTTTCCTTATCCAGCACAATAATGCAGGCCGGGATACCCGTCCCGTAAAACAGGTTGGCTGGCAAGCCGATGATACCCTTGATATAACCCTTCCTGAGGATATTTTTACGAATTTCACCTTCGGCATTTCCGCGAAACAATACCCCATGGGGCAAAACCACAGCGCCCTTACCGGTTGCTTTTAATGATTGGATGATGTGTAACAGGAACGCATAGTCGCCATTCTTTTCAGGCGGAACGCCCAGTTGGAAACGGTTAAATTCATCGCTATCTACGTTAACGCCATTGTTCCAGTTTTTCAGCGAAAAGGGAGGATTGGCCACTACATAGTCGAACTTTTTCAGTCCGCCACCCGGCTCCTTATAGAAGGGGCGGGATAAGGTATTATCTGCGATGATGGTAGCAGTTTCTGCCCCATGCAAAATCATGTTCATCCGGGCCAGGTTGGCCGTGGCGCTTTCTTTTTCCTGTCCGTACAGATCGATGTTTTTACCTGCCTCATTCATTACTTTCAAAAGCAGAGAACCCGAACCGCAGGTAGGATCATATGCCGTGGTTTGACGGGTAGAATTATTGGGTGTAATACCGATAACCGTTGCCAATACCCTGGAAACCTCGGCTGGCGTATAAAATTGCCCTTTTGATTTTCCGGATTCAGTGGCGAAATGGCGCATTAAATATTCGTAGGCATCGCCCAGAATATCGTCGCCTTCCGCAGAGTTCTTAGAGAAGTCTAAACTGGGGTCGTTAAAAATGCGCACCAGGTTAGAAACGGTATCTACCAGATCTTTCCCTTTGCCAAGTTTGTTTTCATCGTTGAAATCGGGAAACTCGTTTAGCTTATTGGCCTCTTTAATTGGATTGAGGATTTCTTTATTGATTTTATCACCAATCTC
>DALYUO010000150.1:0-4207 GCA_031981225.1 Pararcticibacter sp. | reverse complement strand
TATTTATCAGATATGTATTTTACAAATAACAGGGTTAGTACGTAATCTTTATATTGAGAGGCATCCATGCCTCCGCGTAATTCATCACAACTCGCCCAAAGCGAGCTGTATAATTCGGATTTTTTGATTGCCATTGAGTCCCTTGAGAATTGCTTCCTTCGTTTTTTATCTTAATTTGTAAATTGCATTTACCACAAAGCCCAACAAAAGTAAAAACAATAAACTTAGCAGAACGCCAAAGTTTTGTTTATTCTTGAGTTTCTGCATGCACGGACATTCGTTAAACTGTAAACTGCTCCGTGACATCTCTTTCAGGGCTTGTGATTTGCCTTTTTATTTTCGCTTCACTCATCACATTTTTTAAACTTTGAGCCAAATTTTGGATACTTTGATTTCGTCTTGTTCGTGTTGTGAGAAATTTCAGTAACTAAAATCTTTGTTCCTACCGCAAATCTATTACTGACGTAATTATTGTTAAGCATAAACTCTCCGCAATGGTAATCACCATCCTTATCCTGTTCTATCCTTCCCTCGTATATTCCGGCAGCTAATTCTCTCCACTGCGCTACGTTCTTTGAATAATTGCTATTGATTTTCAAATAATAATCAAACCATATTATAATATCCAGCATTCGAAATGTCAGACTATATAGCAAATAAGGCGTTCTAACTTGCGAGCGATATTCTTGCAGATTAATATTTTTTTCGATTTCCGGATCTGAGGTGTGCGAGGCCGCTCCAGTGATAAAAATAATGTCTTTAACTGCGTTTGCGATCAACCTCGGAAAATGAGGAATATCGTTTTTTACGCCCGCATATTTAGTGTCCTCCCCAGCCAAAAAAAAGCTGGATTCTGTTAAATTGACTTTTCCCCCAAGGATACATTTGTCGTGTAGTAGTCCTGACTTATTTGCGGCGCGAAACAAATGCTCTAAAATGATTCTAAGTTGAGTGAAATGAAGTTTATCATCAATACTGTTAATCTGCTTGTTCTGGGATATCAACAGATCGGTCAAGTACGCATGCAGTTCATTATTGAGTAGGTTCTTTACACCTTCAAAAACTCTTTTGTGATTTCTATGGATAACATATTCATCTTTTTTTAATACTGCATCCTTAACCTTATCTAGTAATAACTGTTCATCTCTTCCTTTTGTAAAAAATTCCCCAAATGACTCCCGGAATAATTCGTTCGTTTGATAATCAGGTTGTCCGGTGAATATAAAATTGGGTAAGTAATCGTTCGCATTTAGCTCTATAAGATAGTCCCTGATGGTCCGCAAACCATCTAAGCCGGTTTTCTGATCGTCTTTATTCAGTATGCCTTTGGCATCTAGTATTACAGCATGATAAGAATGGCGATTTCTTTGGAGCTCTTCCTTTCCCTCTTGGGCGGATTTTAGATGGCGGATATCTATGCCTTCCTGCTCTGCAAAACTCACGAAATCTTCTTTATACTCGTCATCAACCCAAAGTACCTGTATGTTCATATTTATTTACCGATTAATGGAAATCTAAGTATGTAAGTTACGGGAAAACTGTCATTGAAGTCCGTTAGTAAGTCAAATCCTCCACCATACGATTCTACTATTGACTTAATATCGAAGCCTCCTAAACCTGTACCATTACTGCCAATTGTTTTTTCGCCCTTTGTTGTTAGTTCTTTATACCCAAAACCCTCAGCCATAGGCTTGCCATTATTCTTTATTTCCAGAATCAAAGACTTGTCTCTTGCCGTAAGACTGAAGTGGATTATATATTCATCTTCACCTATAAAACCATGCTCGATTGCATTGCTCACAATATTTGAGAGTACTTTCTTGAAATGCGCCCTATTAATAGATATAATCGGAACAATTTCTTGCGAATCATCATCCTTGAACGACAAGTCATCAATTAGAAAAAGATAACTGAACTTATTACTAAAAGTGAATTCTTCTTGAAACTGGTTAACAAAATCCACCACATCTACAACTTCGGCAGTTCCTTTCTCGGGTGTATCCTCTAGCAAATCCGAAAGCGACTGAATTAAAGAATCAACATTCCTTAAATGCGTATCCAAATCCTGCCCAAGATTCTTGCTATACAACATATCCAGGGAGATCGGCTTGCCTGAATTAAGTTCCAGGAATTTCCTTGTACCCAGCGTATTTGACTTTAACGATGATAAGTACTGCCTAAAGGTATGCTTCATCGATTGGAAATTACGAGTCGCATTATCTTGGAAACCTAAAAGTTTTTTCTCCAGATCAACTTCTTTTTCCTTCAGATGAATGTAAGCGTTACGAGCTCCTCTTACAACCGATTCCTGCAGCAATAGACTGGATTGTACATTTTCTTGCCCAGGAACATCCATTTTTAACCGGAGAAAATCTGCTTTTGAAAGTCGAGGTATAACAGTTCCATACAGATAGGCACTTACCTGCTTTTGAATATTTTCCGAAAGAAGTTGATAGACAAAATAATCAAGATTAATGAGAGAGGTACTTAATCGAAAAGGGAAAACGTCCTGGTGTATGTAAAAAGGAATTCCCTCATATTTAAAATAGCCCACTTTCAATGTTGCTCCATTCAACCAGATTAAAAAGCAACTCTCTGTTATTTGCTTGCTCCGGTCTGGCAGTTGCGTATACAACACAACGTTGTTAGGGATGACGTAGTTTATAGGGTCAGCTCTAAGCCAGTCTTTGGAGATTAAATGGCCGACTTTCTCAACAGCAGTTCCAGTTGCAAATATCTCTCCCAGTTCACCAATAGCGACGCCATCAGGACTGCCCTCGACGAAGTATCTATTGACATTGAGATTGTATTCTTCATGCTGGATCTTCGTGTTAGGAACAATCTTTATAAAAGCGCTTTCTTTACCTTCCTTGATGCTCCGTAAAAGTTCATGATAAGCAAAGGTCCAAGCTTTTTTCTCTCTATTAATAAAAGATGTTGCATCAACAAATTTGACATACCCTTGCTGTTTCTTCTCCTTATTGACAACAATAATCGAAAATGGGATCGATGTGTTAGCAAGCAAAGAACCTGGAAATGAAATAACCATTTCTAAGTAATCGTTGTCTATTAACCTCTTTCTTACCTTCTGGTCTGATCCACCCCTAAAAAGCACCCCGTTACTGACCAAACAGACGATTTTTCCATTCTCGGATAAAATGTCAAGCCCTTGATCTAAGACTAGTGTTTCAGCATAATAGCGTTGGCCAAAGACTAGTTCTGCATTATTTAATTTGTAACCGAACGGAGGGCTGGAAATTATCAAATCAACAGGTTTCCTTTTGGCTCCTGTTTTAACAAGTCTTTCTAACATGCCGAACGTTCCTTCAAATACCGGGTACCAATTATGCACCGAGTCTTCATTTTGCAAACATGTTTTTGCGGGACTTTCGTGAGCAAACAATCTCATCACTCCAATGGCCCAAGTGACAGTATTTACTTCTTGCCCATAATAACTCTGATTGTCTTTTACCATTACCCCGAAAGATCCTATACCTGCAAACGGATTATATATGGATGCCCGCCGAGGGATATCGACTAATGAATTGGCGAATTCGCAGATCGGGCTAGGTGTAGAAAACGATATGCCTGATTTTCCAGCTATACGCAGTAAATATCCCAACATTTCTTCGAAAACGTGAGCGAAAGGATTGTTCTTAGCTTTTTCATCTATGAAAAAAATGCCGTCTATCAATCTTGAGAAGACGTCAAGAGGGATGTAATCAATTATGGGCTTATAAACTCGGTCGTATAATTCTTCGAATATTTCGTTATGAGCAATCAAAGTACCTTCTATAAGGTCATCTAATTTATACTTTCGATCTAGAGGCTCTATATTTCTTAGATCGTCCAATAATCTTTCGCTTTGTAACGAGCTTAGAAACAATACTATATGATATTGATCGATAGAAATATTACCTCTTAGCAAAGAGAATAATTTCCAAATTTCTTTTTCTAACTCCTCGTTCATGAGTACAATCGCCATATCTAAAGTTCACCTTGTTTAAATCGTTCACAAAGGTTATAGATACCTGTGCAGTCTATTTGCATAGTTAAGTATAATTTTTTACCATCTCCTCAACTTTGTTAATCAAAGTGGTTCGCAAGGTTTCCGGCTCTATTACGGTTATATTTTCAGCGAACGAAAAAATTAGAGAGATCAATTCATAGTTCACAATTACATTCAGTTCAACGACGGCAAAGTCTT
>DALYUO010000149.1:3947-12148 GCA_031981225.1 Pararcticibacter sp. | reverse complement strand
ACTGCATTTTCCTCCTGAACTTCAGAAGGGTTCTCAACGTCAATGATAATATCATATCCTATTGAACGGATGGTTTTCTGAAGTTCTGAAGGATTGGTTTTCCCTTCATCAAATTCTGCCCAGGCAGTTTGATTAGCAAAGTTAACTCCGGCATCAATTACCCCAACAGCGGATTTGAGCATTGATTCAACACTGACTGCACATCCAGCACAAGTCATCTCCGTTACCGGAAAAGTCTTTTTTGTAGCATCTATGGTTTTTTCGGAGTGTTGAAGGATAGTTGTAATTGACATAATTATCAATTTATTCTACAAAGTTACAACCCCATCCCTGAAACTTACAGGATAAGGGGAAGAATTATATAATTTAAAGGTTTTATGCCTATCTCTGACTTGAGATACAACTATGCAATCAGCCCTTGTGTTTGTGCAGACGTTTATATTGAGTTGGAGTAAACCCTGTCACTTGTTTGAACTGGCTGGACAAGTGGGGTAAGCTAGCATATCCTAGTTTCTGTGCAACGCTCCTTAAAGGAAGCTCATCTCTATAAATCAGCTCTTTGGCTCGCTCTACTTTTTGCTCTATTGTAATGTGATAATGTCGGATTGCCTGCACAACGACATACAATCTGTGTATTCCACCTTGTATTTTTGTTTTATTTCCTCATTTTCGTATTTGTCAAAAGCCAATAACCTACAACCGAAACCGTGTAGGATGCGGGCCACCAAAGCGCCGATCTTACCGGTGCCAATAATGCCTACCGTTTTTCCATTCATATCAAAGCCTGTTAACCCGTCAAGCGAAAAGTTTAGGTCCATTATCCGGGAATGTGCACGTATCAATTTGCGGTTTAATGTCAGCATTAAAGCCACGGCATGTTCAGCAACAGCATAAGGAGAGTAGGCGGGAACTCTTGCTACTTTTATTCCCAACCCTTTTGCTTTTTTCAGATCCACATTATTAAAACCTGCAGTACGAAGCAAAATGTATTTTATACCGGATAATGAAAGCAAATCAAGTACAGGGGCAGAAGCATCATCGCTTACAAATAGGCTTACTGCTTTGCAGTTTTTTACGAAAAGTGCGGTATCCTGTGTTAACCTTGTATCAAAGAATATTAATTTGTGTTTGCCATTATTGGCTTGCTCTAAAAAAGGCTTTTCAAATTTGTGGGAGCTGAATATGGCTGTTTTCATGTTGTTTTACTATGAGTTAAGGATGCTGCATGATATAATAACTGTTTCAGGCTGTCCAGATAATCTGCAAAATTTTCAGTGTTCATTTGCGGATGTTCACTATTTGGAATGGTGATTGGATTTTCATTCAGGAACTCATACCAATCAGGATATTTCAGGGCAATTTTCAGCGTCAGTTTATTTATTTCCTGAAAAAGTACGCTCAATCTTTCCATGTTGTATATTTTAAACTGCATCAGATAATCCAATTTCATTGTGAAGTAGATGTTTATATATTAGGATGTTTAAATTTTGATTATTCATGACTTTTGAAAAGTTTTAAAGATTTTGCTGCCTGAATAATTATAACAGAAAAAACAGAGGCAGAAAGAATGAGGATCCATTCGTTCATTGTCATTGGTATTACATTTAATGCTTCACGGACGTAAGGAATTTGTATCATAGCGATCACAATGGATATACTCGCTATCACAGAATACCAGACATATCTATTTTTGATGACTTCATTATTGAAAAACGGCCCCGTGCCCATATTGAACACATGCAAAAGCTGGGAAAAAATAATAGTAAAGAACAAAACGTTGTTACACATGGTAGCATCCCAGGGTTGGCCGCTATGAAAATAATAGTGATTAATAAGGACAGCGCCTATACTTGCCAATGCTATTACCGAGGAATAAAAGAAGATAAGTTTCCACCGGTCGTTGTCAATAATAGGCTCAGATGATTTTCGGGGAGGCAGTTTCATTATGTCAGCCCCGCCTTTTGTAATCCCTAAAGCAAGGGCTGGCAACACATCCGTAATGAGGTTGATAAAAAGTATTTGTAAGGGCAATAACTGGAAGTGAAGGCTCAAAACAGCGGCAACAGCGATTACGAGTAACTCACTGAGATTACAAGAAAGAAGAAAAGTGACGAATTTCTTAATGTTTTCAAAAATGGCACGCCCCTGTCTGATGGCGACCACAATGGACGAAAAAGAATCGTCTTTCAAAACCATGTCCGAAACTTCCTGGGCAACTTGCGTTCCCCGAAGTCCCATGGCAATTCCAATATCAGACTTTTTCAAAGCCGGTGCGTCATTCACACCATCGCCCGTCATGCCCACAACGTATCCTTTTTCCTGAAAAACCTTGATGAGGTCAAGCTTATGTTTTGGATTGACCCGGGCAAATACCGAAGTATTGATCCATATTTGTTTCTCATCTTCAGTTAGATCTTCATATTCCTTCATGTCTTTGCCAATGACAGGCAGTTCTTCTTCTTTTGAGATGCCCAACTGAGTTCCTATAAAATGGGCGGTGGAAGGGTGATCGCCGGTAATCATAACCACTTTTATACCAGCGGTTTTACATTCGTTTATGGCAGAAAGCACTTCAGGCCTTGGCGGATCAATCATGCCAACGAGCCCGACAAAAACAAGGTCATCGGTTAATGAAGGGGGCTTATCAGCAGTTTTGCGATAAGCCATCGCAATCATGCGGTGACCGGACGCAGAAAATTTTTCGGCTATAGCCAACCATTTTTCCTTTTTCGAGCTATCCAAAGGCACTATATCATCTTCAAAAACCGAGGTACACTTCAACAACAACTCTTCTGCGGCGCCTTTAGCAAAGACATAATAACAGCCATTGTGTTCGTTCAACGTGGCCATAATCTTTGTTTCACTGGAGAAGGGCTCTTCGTCTTTTTTTAAAAACTCTTTACGGACTTTATCAATATCTTGGCCATTGCTTTGCGCAAATTGTAACAGGGCTATTTCTAAAGGATCGCCAATTTCTTTGGTTTCCTTTCCTGATGACTGAATGTCGGCGGTGTTGCATAAAACGGCTCCCTGAAAGATCCATTCCAAGTGCTCCTTTTTCCCTGTAAAGGGAACATCTTTTTTCCAGGTGCCGGAGTGGGTATTCACAAACACCACTTCCATTTTATTCTGGGTCAGCGTACCGGTTTTATCCGTACAGATTACGTTGGTGCCACCCAGGGTTTCAACTGCCGAAAGCTTTTTAACGATGACATTGTAGCGTGACATTTTTAACATGCCCTGTGCCAAGGACATGGTGGCCACAATAGGCAAACCCTCCGGAATGGCTGCCACCGCTAAAGCAATGGCTGTCTCCAACATTTCTAAAATATTTTGTCCGTTAATTAACCCGGCAACAAAAATAACAACTACTAAACCAACCGTTATTTTAATCAGTTTTTTACTAAAATCTTCCAGTTTCTTTTCTAATGGTGATGCTGCCTGCTCTGAGGAATGAACCATTGCTGCAATCTTACCTAATTCGGTTTGCATGCCGGTAGCAGCAACGAGTATATACGCATTTCCTTTTGAAACATAAGTGCCTTTAAACGACATGTTAATACGGTCGCCCAATACCGTTTCTTCAGGAAGGATATTTGTATTTTTTTCCACAGGTACTGATTCTCCTGTTAATGCAGATTCGTCAATAAGCAATTGGGTAGAGCGGCAGATCCTGCCGTCCGCAGAGATCATGTCACCTGCTTCCGCGAATATAATATCGCCGGGCACGATGTTTTCGGAATTGATCTCATTTAATTTGCCCTTTCGTAAAACCTTTGCGGGTATGGACGAAAGCTTTTTCAAAGCCAGCATGGACTTCCGTGCCTTGATTTCCATATAAAAACCAATGGCGGCATTGATAAAAAGTACTAAAAGTATGGCGCTGCCATCCAGCCATTCTTTAAACCAAAAGGACAAGGCTGCCGCAAAGAGCAAAAGAAAAACAATAGGGCTTTTGAATTGGTTAACCAATATCTCAAAAGCAGTAATTGATTTAGCTTCGGCTATGGAATTTAAACCATAGCGTTCAAGGCTTTCCTCTGCCTTTTCTTCGGATAAGCCCTGATCCAGGTCGCTGTTTAAAAATGCAACAGATTCCTCAATGGAGGTTGCATAAAAGTTTAGATCATTATGAATGTTTTTCATGTTTTATTTAGTCTATCACTTAACAGGGTTTGGTTCTTCAAATACATATCGGTGTTAAATCAATAATATCTGCCTTTAAATGTTTTGGCAACGCACGAACACCTACATTTTCATTCCTTCCATCCCGGGCATCCCGCTACCCTTCTTCAATATCAATGCACTGTTAAGCAGATAGGCACCATTGGTCACAATTAGTTCCCCCACTTTTAAACCACTAAGCACTTCCACTTCTTTTTTATTCTGGATGCCCAAACGGATCATCCTGTTTTCATACTTTCCCTCTCCGGTCTTAACCCATGCTGAAATCATTTCGCCCACCACAATCGAACTCTTAGGGATCACCAAAGTCTTTTTCTCGCTCCTTCTAATATTTACATAGGCCATCATTCCGGGCTTCAATTTATTAGAGTGGTTTTCTACCTGAAACCTAACCAGGCTTATTTTACTATCAGCTTCCAGAGCGGGGTTGTCAAACACCGGGACAACTTTAAACATCTCACCAGGAAAATCATCAAACTCAACCATAATGGTTGTTTTACCATCAAGCCACCTTAATTCACTGCTGTACATTTGTGCCTCTATCCACAATTGCGACATATCTGCTACACGGAACAACGCCGTCCCTTCTTCTACATATTGCCCTTCACTTACGGCGAGCTCCGTTAGCGTTCCCGAAACAGGGCTATAAAAGGTAATTAATGGGGATGCTACCTTGCTTTTTTCCAATTGTGAAATTTGGACATTAGTTAAACCCCATAACATCAATTTCTTTTTTGCAGCTTCTATAAGTTGATCTAAAGATTCTTCCAAATGGGACGGTTCCCTTTTCATCTGAAGTGCATATAGTAATTCATTCTCATAGGTCAGAAGCTCCTCGCTATAAATCGCATAAAGAGGCTCACCTTTTTTAATATATTGCTGTGGATTTCGAACGAATAATCTATCCAGCCTGCCCCGGATGCGTGAAGTAATCACACTAATTTTTCGCTGATCAAAGTTTGCAGTACCCAATACGGTGGAATATTCAGCCATCACTTTTGTCCTTATCGTATCAATATGGATATTGGCATGTTTTTCATCGCGAGATGTTAGGGTTATTGTTTCCTCATTTGTATTCTCCTTTTTGAGGGAACCGGAATCCGAATGGGTTCCGGCATGCTGTTCAGAAACTTCATTCTTTTTAGAGGTACATGCTCCCATCAATACTATGAGTGTAAAAACCATTACCCCAAATGCGCTCACTAATAGTTTTTTAAATTTCATGGCTTAATATTGTATGATGGTTTCACTATCCGCTAAGTAACCTGCATCTTTTGCGATGAATTCTCCCCGGTTCAAACCTTTTAATACCTCAATATTTTGGTTATTACGATTACCGATTTTTATGGCTCTTGCCTGAAAAATATTGCTTTCCTGCTTTGTAACCGCTTTTCGAACCCAAACAATGGCGGTATTGCCCAGATAATAAACACTGCTGGCCGGTACCATTATGACCTGCGAGTTAACAGAAACAGTTGCCGTAATCAGTGAATTTTGTTTCAGTTTGCGCTTGGCATTAGACAGGTATAACCTTACTTGCGTAAACTTTTGTCCGCTCGTATAAACCGGCTCAACCATTGAGATATCAGATCGGAATGTCTGGTCTGGAAACAATTCGCTTTTCATAATTACCTCTAAGCCGGGTTTTAAAATCTTTTCATTTTGATGTGAAAAAGAAACGATGCCCCATACTTCCCTGAAATCGTTGATCCAAAATACGGTCTGGTCTTTGCTAACATATATGCCCTCTCTTATGGTATTATCAGATAACGTGGTGCCAGGAATGTCTGTGGAAGCACCAGCTGCTGGATTATTCATCCCATTGCCCATGCCGCTCTGGGTGTTTTGGGCACCCATACCGCCAGCAGAAGCTGATGGGTTAAATAATACATATCCTTCAAAGGGACTGTAAATAGTTATGGTAAAAGGTGCTTCACCGCTTTGATCAATTTTCAGTATTTGATTTCTTGTTAATCCGAGCAATAACAACTTCTGTTTTGCTTTCACCATCAATACGGTGTCCATGCTTTTGCGCTGTATATAAAGGTATTCCGAAACGTAGGTGTTCAATTCCGGGCTGTATAACTCCATTATTTTCTCACCTTTTCGTACATACTGATAATTGTATTTTACATAAAGCCGCTCAATGCGTCCGCCGATCCGTACGGGGATTTTACGGTTTCTGCGAAGATCAAACGTAACATATCCATTGCCATTGATTGTAAATTGCTGGCTGCTGTTGCCCACCGGAACCGCCGCCTGTTTTGAAATAACCGTTTGATTGGCAGGCAACGTGTTCCAAAAGGTTTCATCAGCCGAATCTTTTCCCTGCTTCATCTTCTTTTTCCCTTTAGGTTTATCTTTCACAGCTTCCATTTGCTGATGATCGGTCATCCCTGAATTTTTATCCATACCTGTTATGCTGTCTTTACCAGTTGGATGTTTTCCGTTATGATCCTGATCATTTGGTTTTGAGTTGCAGGATGCTATGAACAGCAATAAGAAAAAGACCAGGCCAAATGCAGTTAATAGGTTGCTGATATATAGATTTTCCTTTTTCATGGCTTACTTAATTTCCCGTTGGTATTCATATTCTGCCTGAAGGGCAAATACCTGCCCTAGTTTATCTATGCGCTCCATTTCTTTCATCAACAGCATGTTCCAGGCATCCAACAGTACAAAAAAAGTTCCTGTGTTTTGGCGATAGGCAATCAGGTTACCTTCAAGGTTTTTCCGGTAGGCAGGTACAATACTGGTATCTAAATTCTGCAGCTGCAGGTTTTCATAGTTTAACATCGTAATCTTTTCACGGATCATCTGCGTAGCCATCAGCCGCATGGTAGCCCGTTCATTTTCCATAGCTTCAATTTCAAAATTCATGGAACGTACTTCAGATTTATACATGCGGGATGCCCAGGGAACTATTGGTACGGTAATCATCCCCATAATGGAAAACTGGTTGGGCATGCCAAACATTTGCGCATGGCTGACCCGGATGCCAAAATCCGGCTTTGAGTCGGTGGCCGCTAACCGCTGATTGCTTCGCATGGAGCCTATCCGGCTTTCAACCGCGAGGATGTCACTACGGTTAATGAAAGAAGTATCAGAAGTATTCAGAAAATCGGTTTTATAGTCTTTTGGCTGGAGGACTGAATCAATTAAAAAAGGTGCATTCACATTCCGGCTCATTAACGTGTTAACCCCTATACTACTCTCGGCAATCTGCGAAAGCAGCATGGTTTTCATATTTTTCAGTTCACTATATGAAGCTTCCGCTTTAAATATGGCAGGTAAATCAGCCTGGTTGTAAACGTATTTATCCTTAGCTGTTTTAATGAGCATTTGTAAGAGTTCAGCGTATTTACTGACCAGTTTCAATTTCCTTTCTGCCGTATATCGGCGGTAATAGTAAAGACGTGCCGTATAATGCAGAATATTCTTTTCCCATTCTGCCTCATTGCCTGATATTTCTTGCTGTGAAAGTATAAAATCCCGTTTTGCGTTGAGCTTCGAAGGATTTGGTATCATTTGTTCAACCGAAAACATGATGCCTGCCTGGTTCATGGGAGAATTCTCTTTGATCATTCCTAATTGATATGGGAACTTGTCAATTGCCAGCGAAACAGTGGGCGGCATCCAGCTTTTGGCACCCTCTGCAAGAGCTTTGATGCTATTGATCCGATTTTGATAAAGGCGCAACAAGGGATATGATTGATCAATCCCGCTGAAAACATCCGGCAGGGAAAGACGGGTAGTATCCTGAGCTAAGGCGGAACTGGTTATTACTAATAGCCCGAGTAGTACTGATATTATTTTTTTTAAGATCATATCCTGTATATTATTCACCTATTTCCAGCACTTCCATTTTTCCATACTTTTTCAATTCCCATTCCCTTATCAGGTTATAAATAACCGGCAGTACGATCAACACAAATAGGGTGGCGGTAATTAACCCGAACACAAAAGGAATCGTAATGGGCTTCATTACGTCACTTCCGGTTCCGGTTGAAGCCAGC
>DALYUO010000149.1:0-3937 GCA_031981225.1 Pararcticibacter sp. | reverse complement strand
AGCAGCGGCCGTACCCTTTGTGTGGCCCCAAAAAGAATAGCTTCTTTAAGCATTGGAAGGGTAATGGATTGCGAACTGTTCCCTTTTTCCTGCACCAGTTTTTTAACGGTATCGTTCATATAGGAGATCATTAAAACGCCGGTGCTTACCGCAACACCAAAAAGAGCAATAAAGCCTACAGCAACAGCTACCGAGAAGTTTACATCGTAAAAATACAAGGAATAAACCCCCCCGATAAGTGCGACCGGAACGCTGATAAAGACCATTAAAACTGCCTTGTACGAGTGAAAAGTAATGAAAAGGATAAAGGCGATAATCAGTAATACGATCGGAATAATGATGCTCAGGCGCTTATTTGCCCGCACCTGGTTTTCATACTGGCCACTCCACTCAACATAGTAACCTTGGGGCAGCTTCTTAAAAGCTTCATCAACCCGTTGCCTTGCTTCATTTACTACACTACCCATATCCCTTCCCCTGACATTAAACAGCACGGTGCCCCTCAACATGGCATTTTCAGAATTGATCATGGGCGGCCCTTCGGTAATTTTTATATCAGCAACTGCGGAAAGCGGAACCACTCCGTAATTCATAGTTTGAACGGGAATTCGTTCTATTTCATCAATATCATTCCGGTAATCCTGCGCTAGGCGCAGATTAACATTAAAACGTTCCCTGCCTTCAACAGTAGTAGTCAGGATCATCCCACCTAATGCGCTTTCAATTACCATATTCACATCATCTACATTCAATTTATAGCGGGCTATGTCGCGTCGCCTTATTTTTATATCCAGATATTTACCACCCGTAAGCTGCTCCACATATAAATCTTCCAAACCCTCAATACCTGTGATGGTCTTTTCTACTTGTCGGCCAATATTATATATGCTGTCCAGGTTTTTGCCATATATTTTAATACCAACATCCGTACGGATACCTGTAGAGAGCATGTTTACACGGTTTATAATAGGCATTGTCCACCCTACAACGACGCCTGGTATCTGAATTTTTTCATTCATTTCCGCAATCAGTTTTTCTTTTGTCAAGCCCTCACGCCATAAATTCTTGGGCTTTAAAATGATGATTGTCTCAATCATGCTGATCGGCGAATTATCTGTTGCAGTGTAGGCACGGCCTGCTTTGCCCAATACATTCTCCACTTCAGGAAAACCTTTGATTATCTTATCCTGCAACTGCACAATTCTTTTGACTTCAGAATTAGAAACATCCGGCAGGGTAACGGGCATGAGCAATAGGGAACCTTCATCAAGGGGCGGCATAAACTCTGTTCCCAGGTTGGTAACCAATGGGATGCTGCCAATCAACAATAAAAGGCAGGCAGCCAGCACCGATTTGCGCCAGGTAAGACAAAAACGGGCAGCAGGCTTATAGAGGGTGACAAAAAAATTGGATACCGGGTTTCGGCTTTCGGGTATGAGCTTACCCTTCATAAAAGTACGGATTAGCATGGGGGCTACCGTAATGGCAAGAATGGCAGCACCAATTAGTGAAAATGTTTTAGTAAGCACCAGTGGCGAAAACAGCTTATTTTCCTGCCCGGTTAAGAATAAGATTGGCGCAAAAGAAATAATCATGATAAGCACAGAGAAAAAAACAGCACGGCCTACCGTGCGGGATGATTCTTTAATGATCGCAACACGCTCTTCATCGGTAATCTCGTTTGTATTGCCAATGCGTTCTTTTTCCGTTTTTGGTTTATCTGTTGACATATTAATCGGATTGCTGGTCTTTTAAAACACGGTTTGTCAAGGATCTATAGGCATTTTCGGCCATTACAATTCCCGGGTCTACCACATCGCCGATGGCAAGGGCGATTCCTCCGAGTGACATGATGTTGGAGGTTACACCAAACAATTGCATCAGGATAAAGCCGATAAGAATAGACAAGAGGATGCAAGCGATGGCAATCAGCCCGCTGCGAATACTGAATAAGAAAATGATGACTACAATGGATACGATCAATATCATTTGCCAGAGCGATTCTGTTAACGTATCAATAGCGGCAAGAATCAGATTGCTCCGGTCATAGGCCGTTTTAAATTTTACACCGGCAGGCAGCCCTTTTTCTACCTCCTTCATTTTCACTTTTGTGCGTTCAATTACATCTTTGGCGTTTTCTCCAAAGCGCATCACTACAATGCCTCCCACAACCTCACCTTCACCGTTTTCTTCCACAATACCCAACCGCAGATCGGGCGACATTTGTACATCTGCAACATCACTCAGGAAAATGGGTATTGATTTGTAATTTCCGATAGAGATATCTTTAATATCTTCCAGACCGGTAATATAGCCCTGTCCGCGTATTAGATAGCCGGTAGAATTCATTTCATAAAGGCTGCCCCCGACATCGCGGTTATTAGCTGCAACTGCCTTCGTGATATCCATCAGGGGAATACCATAATAAATTAACTTATGAGGGTCGATCGTTACCTGATAAAGTTTCTGGAAGCCTCCAAAGGAAGCTACTTCGCTTACTCCTTCCACATTCTGTAAGGCAAATTTCACATACCAATCCTGTAATGCCCGGAGCTCTCCAAGATTGTAACCATCACCATCAAGAGTATACCAGAACACGTGACCTAAGCCTGTTCCATCAGGGCCTAAGGTGGGAGTTACGCCTTGTGGTAAGAAGCGCTGGGCGTAATTCAGCCGTTCTAATACCCTGGTTCGTGCCCAGTATTCATCTACCCCGTCATCAAATACCACAAAAATGAAGCTCATTCCGAACATGGAAGCTGCCCGGATAGATTTTATTTTTGGAATACCCTGCAGGTTGGAAACCAGTGGATAGGTAATCTGGTCTTCCATAATGGTGGGATTCCGGCCCATATATTCCGTGTAAATAATCACCTGGTTTTCGGAAAGATCCGGTATCGCATCTACGGGCATTTTCATAATGGAATAGATCCCACCTATGACTATGAAAGCAATGCCCAACCAGACGAAAAAACGGTTATGAATGGACCAGGAAATTATTTTTTCAATCATTGCTATTAAAAGATTTGACCTAAGATATTATTATTTTAATGACCAGGCAATGATATTGTTTATGATTTAAAGTGATCTAAATCATAATCCTCACGTAATACTTGTTAGAAGTTATTTATCACATAGCAATATGTATGTTAAAACACTTATTTTTCCGCATGAAGGGTTCATGCGGGAGTCGTGGCTTTATATAGTTTTTTTAAAAATCCTAGATAAATCATGTTAGAGATTCCGCATCTAGAATTGTTGTAAGACGAGAATGAGTAGTCATTAATCGCATGGTTTTCATGCGTGTGCACCATTACATAAAGTATTTGCTTCCTTCATTATACCATTTCTCCTTTCATTCTTTACACTGGCAATCGAAAGCAAATCAGGATTGTCGCAAAGCTCTTTACACAATACAATTTGTTTATTAAGCAAAAGTTGCTTTTCGTGCAAAGCTAAAGAAGTGAGGCAGGTAAGGGGGTATAAACCGGAAGCATCTATCTGCTCACGTAAACTTTTGTTTTTCGGAAAATCCCAGCTTAGCAAATTCAATCCTACACATAATCCGTATTTGATATATGAGGATCACCGTTGATGCCCCCGGCAAAGAAGTATCAACCGGTCGCGAATGCGAACCTCATCGTTGGTGCAGTAAATCCAACCGAGAAAGTGGTAATAGGGAAAGCACTAAATTATTAAATAGCTATCTAGACGAACTAGATAAGAAAGTGGAAGAAGCACACACCTTCCTCACTAAGGAACGTAAGGAGATCACCTCCACAAGCCTTAAAAACAAATTTCTGGGAAAGGAAGAAAAAAAGCCCATGCTGATGGAGCTGTTCACCCTTCACAACAAGCAAATGGAAGAGCTGATTGGCAATGAGTACGAGGATAACACGCTAAAGGGCTATAAAACTACATTCGGGCATCTGACCTC
>DALYUO010000148.1:10553-12194 GCA_031981225.1 Pararcticibacter sp. | reverse complement strand
ATGTCCGGATTTTGTGACGAAGAAATAAACCCGTTTGGACCGGTCCAGTTATAGGATGCGTCAGGCACGGCTGAAGCGGACAGACTTATTATCCCTCCTTCGCAAACCGGACCATTGTTGCTTATCGTCGGTGCCGTTGGGATGTTATTTACCTTTACGAAAACATCTTTTGTGATATTGATTCCGCATCCGGGAGAGCTGATGATAACAGTATAAGTTCCTGTGGCTCCGGGGCTGGCATTATTTATAACCGGATTACGGAGACTGGACGTGAAACCTGCAGGGCCTGTCCAGCTATATAATGCACCAGCGAATTCACTAGCTTCGAGAGAAACGGTTTCGCCTGCACAAACAGGAGAAGTCGCAGTGACTACAGGATCAATCGGAGTTGTGTTAATTTCGACGTTCACAGGTTGCGCCGGCCCTGTACAGCCCGAAATCGTTACTGTAACATAATAAGTTCCGGCGTCGGCTAAAGAAGCTGAGCTGATAACCGGGTTGCGCAGGCTGGATGAAAATCCATTCGGGCCAGTCCAGGTGTAGGTAGCGCCGCTAATAGATTCTGCAGAGAGATTTATGTTGTTTCCGGCACAAAGCGGACTGTTGCTTCCGGCAATGGGAGCAGGAGGTATTGGGTTGACTATCACTTCTGTTGTACCCGAAGCGCTGGGACAGCCATTTACTGTTACGGTCAAGAAATAAGTTCCAGACGCCGCAGAAGGTGCATTATTTATCTCAGGATTCTGAAGCGAGGAGCTGAACCCGTTTGGTCCTGTCCAGTTATATGTGGCCCCGCTAATGCTAGTCGTACTCAATATAAGGGTACTGCCGTCGCATATCGGACTATTGCTCAACGGCGCGGGTGTTGAAGGAAGAGGAACAACGGTTACCTCGGTAGTCCCTGTACTACTTGTACAACCATTAACTGTTGTCTGTACAGAATAAGTACCCCCTGCGGCTAATGAAAGGTTCGGCAAACTTGGGTTCTGCTCATTCGAAACAAATCCGTCAGGACCAGACCAAGAGTAACTTGCGCCTGCAATAGCCGGTGTGCTGAGATTCAGCACCGAGCCAACGCATAGCGGGGAATTACTGCTCGCGAGAGGGGTGCCCGGAATAGGATTTACTTCAACTACAAGATTTCTCGTCACTCCCTGACAACCAATATGGGTGGGTGTAATACTATAGGTCAGTACTCCAGGCACGGCGCTTGTATTGCTGATCGTCTGAGCTGGAATATCCCCATTCCCGCTGCCGGTAAATCCGGTAATTCCTCCTGAGGCCGTCGCCGTCCAGCTAACGGTAGTTCCTGGTACGTCGGATGTAAGAATAACTGGCGGAAGGGTCTCTCCTGAACAAATCGTTTTTGTAAGGTCTGTATTTGTTAATGAAGGAGTGGGGTTAACTGTCACTATATAAATAAATGGATCGCCGGTACAGCCGTTTGCTTTCGGGATGATCTCATAACTTACTGTCACCGGCGAGGCGGTGGTATTGTGCAGTGTTTCAGTGATTGCAGAACCGGTTTGACCTGCTGTCGCCGTATTACTGATACCAGGTACTTGTGCGCGGCTCCAGGTGAAGGTGGTGTTACTTACACCTCCTGTAATGATATAGTTTTGCTCCTCGTCGCTGCATATT
>DALYUO010000148.1:3253-10543 GCA_031981225.1 Pararcticibacter sp. | reverse complement strand
GCGGATGAGCTGCTGGTAACCGTAGGTGTTGGGTTAACAACTACCGTATATGTAAATGGAACGCCGGTACATCCGTTTGCCCCGGGTATGATCTCGTAACTGACAATAACCGGAGAAGTTGTTGTGTTGTGCAGCGTTTCCGTTATCACGTCGCTGGCTTGCCCTGTGATGGCCGGGTTACTGATACCTGCAACATCTGCCCGGCTCCAGCTGAAGCTTGTTCCACCGACGTCAGCGGCAATAGTATAGTTTTGCGGTTCATCATTGCAAACCGTTGCCGATGAACTGCTGATTACAGTGGGAGTGGGGTTGACGGTTACTGTGTAAATAAAAGGATCACCAGTACATCCGTTTGCACCGGGGGTAATTTCGTAACTGACCATAACCGGTGAAGCGGTGGTATTGTGCAGCGTTTCTGTGATAGTATCGCCAGCCTGTCCTGAAACAGCCGGATTGCTAATCCCCGGAGTCGCTGCGCGCCTCCAGATGAAGGTGGTGTTACTGACGTTGCTGGTAATAGTATAGTTTTGCTGCACATCGTTACATACAGTTGCAGACGAACTGCTGCTTACCGCAGGAGTTGGATTGACAGTAAGCTTATATATAAAAGGATCACCAGTACATCCATTTGCCTGGGGTGTAATCTCATAGCTGACTGTGATCGGAGAAGTTGTATTGTTGTGCAGCGTTTCTGAAATAACATTGCCCGATTGTCCTGTAACCGCCGGGTTACTGATACCGGCGACGTATGCCCGGCTCCACGTGAAGCTTGTTCCGCTGACACCGTCGGTAATAATATAGTTTTGCGGTTCGTCATTGCACACTATAGCAGCTGAGCTGCTCGTTACCCCTGGTGTGGGGTTTACTGTAACACTATATATAAATGGATCTCCGGCACACCCGTTTGCCATCGGGATGATCTGATAGCTGACAATAACCGGAGATTTAGTGCTGTTATGCAGGGTTTCTGTGATAGTATCGCCGGATTGACCCGTAACAGCCTGATTGCTGATACCGGCAGTTGCTGTGCGGCTCCAACTGAAGGTTGAGTTGCTTACGCTTCCGGTAATAGTATAATTCAGTGGCTCGTCATTACATACCGTTACAGAAGAACTGCTGGTTACAGTGGGCGTAGGGTTTACTGTAACCTTATAGATAAATGGATTACCGGAGCAGCCATTTGCCATAGGTATGATCTCATAACTGACAGTCAACGGAGAGGCCATCATATTATGCAGCGTTTCGGTGATGATATCACCCGGTTGGCCTGTAACAGCGGGATTGCTGATCCCCGGAACCTCTGCGCGGCTCCAGCTGAAGGTTGTGTTACTGACGCCTCCGGTAATGGTGTAATTCTGCGCTTCATCATTGCATACTGTCGTGGATGAGCTGCTGGTAACCGTAGGCGTTGGATTGACAGTGACTTTGTATATAAACGGAGCGCCGGTACACCCGTTTGCCCGTGGGATGATCTCATAGCTGACTATCACAGGAGAGGTTGTGGTATTGTGCAGCGTTTCTGTGATTACACTGCTGATTCGTCCTGTAACGGCTGTGTTACTGATGTCCTGCACGTGTGCGCGGCTCCAGCTGAAGGTTGTGTTGCTGCTGCCTCCGGTAATAGCATAGTTTTGCGGTTTATCGTTGCAAACGGTTGCCGATGAGCTGCTGGTAACCGTAGGAGTGGGGTTAACGGTGACTTGATAAATGAAAGGAACGCCCGTACATCCGTTTGCAGTTGGGGTGATTTCGTAGCTCACAATGACAGGAGAAACTGTAGTATTGTGGAGCGTTTCTGTTATGGTACTGCCGGTTTGGCCTGTAACAGCGGGATTGCTAATCTCAGATACTGCTGCGCGGCTCCAACTGAAGGTTGTGTTACTGACATCGCTGGTAATGGTATAATTCTGCGGCTGATCGTTGCAAATTGTCGCGGAAGAGGCGCTGCTGACAACAGGACTGGGATTAACGGTAACTTCGTAAAGGAAAGTCTCGCCTGCACATCCGTTTGCCATTGGGATGATCTCATATGTAACTATCAGAGGATAGGAAGTTGTATTATGCAGAGTCTCCGTGATTTTATCGCCGGCTTGTCCTGTAATTGGCGGATTACTGATACCGCCAACATTCGCCCGGTTCCAGATAAATGTTGTGTTACTTACGCTTCCTGTAATTGTGTAGTTCTGCAATTCGTCGTTGCAGACGGTAATAGATGTGTTGCTGGTTACCGTAGGAGTGGGGTTAACAGTGACCTGGTATATAAAAACATCGCCTGTACACACACCGGCTACAGGGGTAATCTCATATTTGACCACCACGGGGAAGGGCGTGCTGTTATGCAAAATCTCATTAATAACGCCGCTGGTCTGTCCTCCAATAGCGGTGTTATCTATGCCAGCAACGTACGCACGGCTCCAGGTAAAGGTGGTTCCACTAACACTGCTCGTAATGGTATATTGCAGAGGCTCGTCATTGCAGACAGTCAGCGAAGGAGAACTGGTAATCACCGGAGTCGGTTCGATGGTGAGATTCATGGTGTTATTTTGCCCGTCGCAAGGGCCGGTGTCGGCGGTTAGTGTTAGATAAACGTTTGTTTCTCCGGCTGCTGGTGTATAAACAGCATTCAACGCAAAGGGGTCTGAAAAAGTTCCAAGTCCGCCCGACCACTTTCCACTGGTGGCACTTCCACCGATCTGCCCATTCAGTACGACTGAACTGCCCGAGCATATCGTCTGATCCGGACCGGCATCTGCAATGGATTCAGGATTGATGGTGATAATTTGTGAGAAAGAGGCTTCGGCACAGCCACTCGCAGCTGCTATTTGATTCGTAATTGTATAAGTACCTGCCTGGCTTAGGTTCAAATCAATTTCTCCCGTACTTGCGTTTAAGAAAACGAGCCCGGCTGGTGATGCCGAGAAGGTACCGGCACTGCTTCCTGCTGGAAAGGCCGGTATCGCATTGTTTTGTTTCCTGCAATAAGAACCGTTGTAATTAAAGCTCGCATCCGGAGCATTGGTTATAGTAAGACTTACGGTGCTGGCATAAGCACATGGGTTATTTGCAATAAATGTGATTTCATATAATCCTGGCAAACTCGCACTCAAGTCGATTTCGCCTGTGTTTGGGTCGGTAAATACCACTCCGGGGCCGGCGCTGAACGTTCCTGTTTCGCCACCGATGATAGCAGGTGTTGGATCAATGCCCGACACGCAATACGTTCCGGACGCGTAAACAAAGGCCGGATTTTTGGGGTAATTTACAGTTGCTGTGACAGCCGTTCTTGTTCCTGTACAACCCGATGCCGATGTTGCGTCAACATAATATGTAGTGGTATTGGACAAAGGAGGTGTGGTGAACGGATTGACAATAACCGTGACGGGCGACCGTGCGCTTGTACATCCGTTAATGGTAGTTTGAACGTAGTAGGTCGTTGTCGACGTAAGAATCGGCGTGAAAAAATCGGGTGTTGTTGCCAATAGTACTCCTCCCTCTGAAGCGCTGAACCAGGCATAGTTTCCTCCCGGATCGGTGGCTGTGAGCTTTACGGAACTGCCGCTGCAGATTGAGACGCCTGCAGCAGAAGGTGCTGGCGGTACCGGTTTGACGGTGACCGTGACCTTCGTTCGGGGACTGGTACAGTTATTTACAGTAGTTTGTACATAGTAGGAGGTAGTAGTGGTTAAAACAGGGGTGGTAAAAGCTGCTCCGGTGCCGAGCAAGGTTCCGCCGGAAGCGGAGTCGAACCATTGATAAATGCCGCCCGGGGAAGTAGCCGATAGCGTTACCGCATTGTTGCTGCAAATAGCCATGCCCTGCGCAACGGGAGCTGCAGGAACGGGAGTGACGTTTACAGTAACAGGTGTTCGCTGGCTTGTACATCCGTTTACTGTAGTTTGAACGTAGTACGTTGTAGTAGCAGATAATACGGGTGTTATAAAGGAGTCGCCCGTTGATAATAAGGTGCCGCCTGAGGCTGAATTGAACCATTGATAAGTTCCACCCGGAGACGTCGCCGTTAGAACAGCTGTATTGCCACTGCAAATAGTGGTTCCATCTACAACAGGCGCGGTAGGTGTGGGTATAGCCGTTACCTCGGCACTTTGTGATACCGGAGAACAGTTGGTTGCATTATCAAGAACCGTTACACTATAACTACCGGCAGCATTAACTGTAATAGATGGTGTATTTTGTCCATCGCTCCATGTGTAAGTAAACGGGGGGATACCACCTGTGGTTACAGCAGTTAAAACCGTACTGCCGGATCCATCCGAACAAATTGCCGGATTCGCAGGATCGATGGCGACTGTCAGAGGTGGCGAGGTATAGACCCTGATTGTATCTGTTTTAGTACCGGCACACGCTGCGCCCGGCCCGCTGACCTGGTAGTCGATATATGCCGGAGCTCCCGGCATGGGAGTAACGTATGTTGCCGGACATCCGGAGGTACAGCTAAGATAAGAATTGTACTGCCCCTGAACCCCCGGATAGATGGACGTCCATGTTATATTGGCTGGCTGCAATCCGTTTACAGACATTTCACCCGTACATCCCTGCCTTAGGTTGATATCAGCAGAAGCGCTTACTTCAGTGGACGTCTTTATTGTATAGGTTTCTTCATCCCCTCCTCCAGGTTTACAATAGGTAATGATTACTATGTCACTGGCTTTCGATAAACAAGCCGCTGTGCCGCTGGGTATTAAGCTGCCGCAATCAATAGAGTAAAAGCCTGCTCCGGTTATCTTATCCGTAGCAAAACTCAGCAGGTCGGAACCAGGGTGCAGGTATATTTTAAAAGTAACGCAGCTTTTGTCCCCGCAACAATCACCATTTCGTTTCGTTTTGAACGATTTGGACATATTTGGCGACGCTCTCAGATCGACTATGATAGGAATATTACAATCCTGAGCACGACTTTCTGCAAAGAAAGATACCAGCAATACGAGTAAAAGCAGACTCTTTTTTATGTAGCCACTGGTATATGTAATCACTCCCTCTAAGTATGTTTTTAAGACTTAATTGTTTATACGACAAAAAAGTCTTCCGGTTACCTAAAAGTCGTTGAAGCTGGAATTAAGCTAAGACCGTAGGTTGAAGCCGGGGGAGTATTTAACCACTCAGGCCCTTCGGAATTCAGAAGTTGTATGAAATTCGATATCAGGAAAATCGCGCTTAGCAAGGTTGATAGCCCAGTCATTATCGGCGAGAAAGACGGGGTTTCCATCCTTATCGTAGCTGATATGTGATGCACGTCTTTGTATAATCTCCTGAAGTTTCTTTTTGTCGCTGGCGGTAATCCAGCTTGAACGCGAAAAAGAGAGGGGCCGGAACGCACATTTTGCACCATATTCGTTTTCAAGCCGGAAGTTAATAACCTCGAATTGTAAAGCTCCTACAGCTCCGATGATCTTTCTGTTACCCGGCTGCTGAACAAATAACTGTGCTACACCTTCTTCTGTCAGCTGCTGAATTCCTTTTTCGAGCTGCTTGGTCTTCATAGGGTCGCGGTTCTCAACCTCCTTGAATATCTCAGGCGAAAAACTGGGTATGCCTTTAAACTGAAGTTTTTCTCCTTCAGTCAGCGTATCGCCAATTTTGAAATTCCCGCTGTCGTATAAACCCACAACGTCTCCAGGCCAGGCTTCTTCTACCAGTGTTTTATCGTTCGCCATAAAGTCCATCGGGTTAGAAAACTTGAGTTTTTTATCCTGCCGGGTATGGTAATAGAATTTATTCCGCTCAAACTTCCCTGAACAGATCCTTAAAAAGGCGATCCTGTCGCGGTGCTTGGGATCGAGGTTTGCATGTATCTTAAAAACAAAGCCGGAGAAGTCTTTTTCATCAGCGTAAACCATACGCTGTTCTGCTTCGCGTTGATGAGGACTTGGCGCTATATCAATAAAAGTATCCAGCAATTCCCTTATCCCAAAGTTATTGATTGCGCTACCGAAGAATACAGGGGCCAGCAGACCTTCGAGATACATCTCCTTGTCGAGCTTTCCGTAAATACCTTCGATGAGCTCAAGGTCACCTTTTAGTTTGTCCAGAGGCTTTTCCTGCAAATATTGTGACAGTAGAGGATCGTGAAGATCTTTAACCTGAATAACAGGCTCCGATATTTTTGATTTATCAGCCTCAAACAAATTGAGCTGGTTGCCATAAATGTTATATACGCCTTTAAAGGTGTACCCTTGTCCTATGGGCCACGACTGAGGGCAGACACTTATTGTGAGCTTTGTTTCAAGCTCATCCAGAAGATCAAAGGCATCCTTCCCCTCCCGGTCCATTTTATTAATGAATATGATAACGGGAGTGTTCCTCATGCGACAAACCTCCATTAGCTTTTCGGTTTGTTCCTCAACCCCTTTTACACTGTCGACTACGAGGATAACGCTATCCACGGCCGAAAGGGTGCGGTAGGTGTCTTCTGCGAAATCCTTGTGACCTGGAGTATCCAGAATATTGATCCGCTTATCCTTATATTCAAAACCCATCACAGAGGTTGCAACAGAAATTCCTCTCTGTTTTTCGATCTCCATGAAGTCGGAAGTGGTATTCTGATTTGCCTTGTTCCTTTTAACGGCTCCGGCTGTATTGATAGCTCCCCCGAAAAGGAGAAACTTTTCTGTTAAAGTAGTTTTACCGGCATCGGGGTGACTTATAATTGCGAAGGTTTTCCTTTTTTCTATTTCGGGATGACGACTCATAATAAATTTAAAATGACAGAAGCACGAGGTAACACTATTTCTAAAAGCGTTACAGGAACATTAGGCTGAAGTATATACAGGTTTGCTTCATTCGGGGAGCAAAGGTAGCATTTACAGACGAAAGTTCATAGCGCCTGATTGGGGTAACTGCCAGATTTAAAATAAAGTCTGCGCTCCGCCTGGCTTCATCTTTCCAAGGTGGCGGTAAGCAAGGTCTGTTACTTCACGGCCTCTGGATGTACGCATCAGGAAACCTTCCTGTATGAGGAATGGTTCATAGACTTCTTCAATGGTACCTTCGTCTTCGCCCACTGCAGTGGCAATGGTTTTCAGGCCGACCGGACCTCCTTTAAATTTATCGATAATTGTTGTGAGAATCCTGTTATCCATTTCGTCCAGGCCATGCTCATCTACGTTCAACGCATTCAGGGCGTATTTAGCAATTTCCGTGTCGATGCTTCCATTGCCCTTGATCTGTGCAAAATCGCGCGTGCGCCTGAGTAATGCGTTTGCAATACGAGGCGTCCCTCTGCTTCGCCTTGCAATCTCATAGGCGCCTTCATCCGTAATCGGTGTTTTAAGA
>DALYUO010000148.1:352-3243 GCA_031981225.1 Pararcticibacter sp. | reverse complement strand
CGGAGGACGCTTGTTGTCAGAAGCTTCGCATCATAGTACTGAAGTCGCGAGTTAATTCCAAAACGCGCACGCAGAGGAGCGGTCAATAATCCCGACCTGGTAGTTGCTCCAACTAATGTAAAAGGATTTAACGAGATCTGGACAGACCGTGCATTAGGCCCGGTTTCAAGCATAATGTCGATCTTGAAATCTTCCATTGCCGAGTAGAGGTATTCTTCTACCAGCGGGCTCAACCTGTGAATCTCATCAATAAAAAGAATGTCGCCTGTTTCGAGGTTTGTTAAGAGGCCTGCAAGGTCTCCCGGTTTATCCAGAACTGGTCCGGATGTAATCTTTATGTTAACCCCCATTTCATTGGCAATGATGTGGGAAAGGGTTGTTTTGCCAAGCCCCGGGGGGCCATGTAATAGAACGTGATCCAATGCCTCACCTCTGAGTCTGGCAGCCTGAACAAATATGCGAAGGTTCTCGAGTATTTTATGCTGACCCGTAAAGTCTTCGAACGCTTGCGGACGAAGCACTTTTTCTATCTCACGCTCTGCCGGACTTAGCCGTTCTGCATCCGGGTCTAAATTCTCGTTTAACATGCGGCTAAAATACAAAATCCTCTTTGATTCTTTTCAGCTGCTTCACCGATCTTTTCACCCGCACCCTTGTACGGCGATTGCCCCCCGCAGGTGTCAGATCGATCAACGGTTGCCTGTCTAGAATCAGCCACAACTGTCCATTGTCCATTGTCCCCTGTCAATTGTCCCCTGTCAATTGTTTACGATTGTCGATTAAAACAGTACAAAAAAATAAGCCCTGAGTTTAAGCAGGGCCTATTTTCTTGTTGTTTAACTGAGGGAAAAAGAACGATTGTATTGTTTTCTTAGGTAAATGTAATTTACAAAATCCCGGGTTTATCAGGCAACCATTAAGCCGTTGTCTGGTTCCGGGGTTAGTTTCTTTATGATTTTATTTTTTGATGCTTTTATTGAGCCAAGTTCCTGAGAAAGAATACTCAAAAGTTGCCTGTCGAATTTTTCACTTAATTTCGTGACGTAGGTCTTGTTTAGCATTTTCATAACTTTGATTTTAGGTTGATTATCAAATTATTTATTTTCTTCCTCTGGATCAGAAAGATTGCTCTTTCTAAGTTCCGCTTCTTTTTTCTGACGCTCTAGCTGTTCCAAGTCTCTTGGATCGGACGCTTGCTCAGGGGCGACGGGATTTTCCCATTCCTGATCCTCTTTGTTCGTCTCTTTTTCATCCTTCGGTACGTTCATCTTGTTTACAACAACCATACTTATATGCTTTCTGAAAAAAATATGTTCCAATATCATACCAGAACAGCCGAATGACCGTGGTTTTAATAATATTCGAATAAAATAGGATGGTTTTTACTTTTAAAAGCGTTTAAAGAGCTGATCAATGTCTGGTATATGTAAGTATTCCAATACATGCCCTGTCTTTAAAGTGCGACACTTTGAATCTTTACCCGGTCAAACGTAGCCATTTCATAAGTTAAAATAAGAGAGCTGCTTTTAAGCTTACAGAAAATCTTATTTTTGCAAATGCAGGGGAATGAGATCAAAGACGTTTCTGTGTTGTATCGTGCACGTCGTGTTTGACTCTTAACTTTTAACTCTTGACTCTTTAAGTATGGCAGAAAATATAAATTATAGTGAAGACAGTATCAGGTCGCTCGACTGGAAAGAACATATCCGGCTTCGACCGGGCATGTATATTGGTAAGCTCGGCGATGGGTCCGCCTATGATGATGGTATTTATGTTTTATTAAAGGAAATAGTTGACAACTCCATTGACGAATTTGTTATGGGAGCTGGCAGAACTATTGAAATTAGTATTTCCGAGCATAAAGTTTCAATACGCGATTACGGTCGCGGTATACCCTTAGGGAAGGTTATAGATTGTGTTTCAAGGATCAATACAGGAGGGAAGTATGATTCGAAAGCTTTCCAGAAATCGGTTGGACTTAATGGCGTAGGTACAAAGGCAGTGAATGCCTTATCGGCAAACTTCACAGTACAGTCCTATCGCGACGGAAGAACAAAGGTTGCTGAGTTTAGTAAAGGAGAGCTGGTAAGGGACGAGCCTGAGAAAGACACCACCCAGCGCAATGGTACAGCTATCTCGTTTATTCCTGACGATACCATTTTCAGGCATTACCGTTTCATTCCTGAGTTTGTAGAAAACATGATATGGAATTATGTTTTTCTAAACGCCGGTCTTACTATAAGCTTTAACGGTCAGAAATATTTTTCGGAGAAAGGGCTTCATGACCTCCTTTCCAAGAACACGGATGCTGACCACATCCGATATCCGATTATCCATCTGAAGGGTGAGGATATAGAAATAGCGATGACCCATGGTCAGCAATACGGCGAGGAATATTACTCATTTGTTAACGGTCAGCATACTACTCAGGGAGGTACGCATCAGGCGGCATTTCGCGAAGCTGTAGTTAAAACGATAAGAGAAAGATTCAAGAAAGAATTTGATGCCTCAGATGTTCGCGCTTCAATAGTGGCTGCCATTTCTGTGCGGATTCAGGAACCCGTTTTTGAATCGCAAACAAAGACTAAGCTTGGTTCGCTGAATGTCGGTCCCGATGGACCCTCGGTGAGAGGCTTCATCAACGACTTTGTAAAGAAGGAACTGGATGACTACCTCCTTCAAAATCCGCAGACTGCCGACGCGATGTTAAAGAGGATCCTGCAGTCTGAAAGGGAGCGTAAAGATATTGCAGGGATTAAGAAGCTTGCCAATGAACGGGCCAAGAAAGCTTCGTTGCATAACAGAAAGCTGAGGGACTGCAAACTTCATTTTGAAGATAGCCATGAACGCCGGCAGGAGACAACCTTATTTATAACAGAAGGTGATTCTGC
>DALYUO010000148.1:0-240 GCA_031981225.1 Pararcticibacter sp. | reverse complement strand
AACTGTTTCGGACTAACAAAGAAAGTTGTCTACGAGAACGAAGAGTTCAACCTGCTCCAACATGCTCTTAATATCGAGGACGGCCTCGACGGATTAAGGTATAATAATATCGTGATCGCTACTGATGCCGATGTGGATGGTATGCATATAAGACTCCTGATGATGACCTTTTTTCTTCAGTTTTTTCCTGATCTGGTAAAGGGAGGGCATGTTTCCATTCTGCAAACTCCTTTATTTCGG
>DALYUO010000147.1:4253-12243 GCA_031981225.1 Pararcticibacter sp. | reverse complement strand
TGGTTTCATGTCGACCAGCTCGAGTATACGTTCACCTGCCGCCAGTCCTAAGTTGATACCTGTAAAGGAGTCAGACAGCGCTTTGGCCGGACGTGTCAATTGCGAGAAAATAGCAATGTAACCAATAAATGCCTGGGCTGACAGCTCTCCGCTGCCACTTAATACAAGATTGCCACCATATAATACAATAAAGGCTACCATGAGTACTCCAAGGAATTCGGAGATAGGTGAGGCTAGTTGTTGTTTCTTCGCCATCTGCCGTCCGATCTCTGAGAAATTTTCGTTCTCTCTGTTAAACTTCTGTTTAATGAAGCTGGCAGCGTTGAACGCCTTGATTATTTTTACACCCGAGAGTGCTTCTTCAAGATTACTCACCATCATCCCGAAAGATGCCTGAGAGCCTGTAGCTTGATTCTTAAGGCTCTTCACCAGCCGTGCAATAAATATCGCGGAGATAGGAATGAAAAGAATAGATACAAAGCTTAGTTTGTAAGAGATAGAAAACAGGGTAAACAAGTAGGCGATTAGTTGGAAGGGCTCCCTGAAAATTACCTGTAGGGTGCCGCTTACAGTAAATTGAACTACCTGAACATCATTTGTTATTTTGGAAAGAATATCTCCTTTACGCTCATTGTTGAAATAACCCAGATGCATATTCATCACGTTATCGAAAACGGTTCTTCGTATATTCAGCAAAGTATGAATACGAAGGTTTTCCATAATCCTCTGGGAAAGGTATTTAAACAGATTGCTCAATAGTACCGATATGATAATTATCACACAGATAAACTGGAGTGCGCCATAAGTGCCGTAAGCCCTGTTAATCTCCTGAGAGTAATATCGGAAGTTGCCCATCATATTAAAGATGCTTTCAGGCTTTGTATAAACGGTGGTTCCTGCGGCAGTATCGAAAAGAAAGGTTAACAGAGGAACTATAAGAGCCAGGTTCAGCGTATTAAATAATACAGACAGCATCGTTGTCACGACATAGGGTATCGCAAACTTTTGAATCGGTTTTGCAAAAGATAATAATCTGAAATATGTCTTCATTCAATGAGTTAATCTGCAAAAGTATTAAAAAACCTCAGATAGTCGGCGAAATCTAAATCAGTTCGGATGAATATGACCTTAGCTTTAATATTTATCTTTGGCAGCTACTAAATAGATACGGCACATGTTACCCAAAATATCCATTGTAACACCATCCTATAATCAGGGCCAGTTTTTGGAGGATACAATACGTTCCGTTTTAAGCCAGGGCTATCCCAATCTTGAATATATTATAATTGACGGGGGAAGTACTGATAATTCGGTTGAGATCATTAAGAAATATGAGGAGCATCTGACTTATTGGGTCAGTGAAGCCGATGGGGGACTGTATCACGCCCTACAGAAGGGCTTCGACCGGTCAACAGGAGATATAATGGCATGGATCAATTCCGACGACATGTATCACAAGGTCGCTTTGTTTACAGCAGCCAAGATTTTTCTTCAATTTCCTGACGTGAAATGGATTATGGGTAATAATACCTTCTACAATGAAGACGGGCATCCCTTCACGTTTGATAAGGAGCCTTACGAGCAGCGTTGGTCGAAATGGAGAATGTATTTTTATAAAGGGAAATTTATACAGCAGGAATCCGTGTTCTGGCGTCGTGACTTGTGGAACAAGGCTGGCGCTTTTATAGACTGCAACTATTCTTTAGCTGCTGATTTTGATTTATGGCTGCGTTTTTTCAGACATGAGAAACTATACACCACTTCGTTTATGCTTGGGGGATTTCGCTTCAGAAGAGAGAATCAGAAAAGTAATCAGCAGAGGGGAGAATATTTGGATCAGGTACGGGACTTACTAAGGCGGGAGAAGGAAGCAAATGGAGACAGCGCCCGTATTATGTATTGCTCCGTTCTACTGTTTCTGCTGCGGTTAGTACCCGTAGAGAATTTAAGAGCAAAGGCGACCTTGAAGATTCTTAAGTTACCGCGCAAAATCGTATTCAACCTGACCAGTGGTTTTGCTTTTAGCAAAAGATAGTAAGTTGTCAGGCAGACGGGAGGCGGGCTTTAAGCTTTTTAAACAGAAATCGTAGCCAGATCGCTACTCCATAGTTTTTTAGTATCAGGTTTGCTTTCCTTTTTTCAAAAAGCAAATCCTTCTTTAAGGACGAAACGCCGGTATGGTTGAATATCGCAATAATATAGTCCCTGAATTCAAATCTGAAATCTTTGTCTTTCCAGCACCACATGTTTAAGATATGATCGGCGGAAATGGGATACGTAGTGTCAAATTTATACTTACTGAACACTGACACGGGGTAAAACATCGCCTGGTGATTGATTCCCGTCTTTGCGTGATGGTAGGGGGATAATTGTCCGAGGTACTTTTTCCCGTCTTTCAACACACTACCATAATAAATAGTCGAAGTGCCTTTCAGCTCATAGGCCAGTGCAGAAAAGTCGGAGGTCAGCTCATCATCTGCTCCAATGAAGTATACCCATTCGCCCGAAATGTGGCCCAGCGCCTTGTTCATGGCATCATAAATACCACTGTCCTTTTCGCTTTTCCAGAATTTGATCCTGCTGCTGTTAGCCTTTAAGATATCGATAGTGCCATCAGTGCTGGCGCCATCTATTACAATGATTTCAAGAGAGGGATATTTCTGCCGAAAGATGCTATTCAGGCAGTTTTGTAATAGTTCTTCTACGTTATATGTAACAAGAATAACTGATATAAGTGGCGTAGCAGACATCTCTTTAGATGCTTATCCCTGTCCTTAAGTTATAATACTGGCTTATTCCCCTTTGACAATAGGTGATCTTGTGCTTGATCGCATTGGCAAGCCTCGTTTCATTTTCATGGCTCTGAGCGCGGCAGTTTTCTGAATGATAAATATGAAAGACGATACCTCCGAATTTTATAGCCCGTTTTCTAATTCCTGAGTTGATCAGTCGCACTGCTATTTCATTATCTTCTTTTCCCCAGCCCTTAAATTCTTCATTATATCCGTTCACCTTGATAATATCGTCCCTCCAGAAAGCCATATTGCATCCGCGGAGATAAAGCATGTCTTTCTGTTTATACCTGTCGGCAAAGTAATCCCGCAGTGGTTTTATTCTGAGAATATTAAAATGGTTTTTAACTCCTGAGCTAAACACAGAAGCGTTGGTTACCCGGGTGCTCAGCAATTTTTCTGAGAGGCTTTTGTTCATCAATACTCTGCTGCCGGTAATAAATGTTCCCGGCTTGCTAAGCTCGATATGGTCTTTAATGAAGTGCTTGTGCAGTACCAGGTCGCCATCAATCTGTATAATATACTCATACTGGGCATGAGCGATCGCTTTATTCCTGATCTTCGCTAACTGGAAGCCTTCATCTTCCTGCCAAACGTGGATCAAAGGTACAGGAAAGGAAGGGCGTATTTTATCTATGAGCTCAGCAGTTTCAGATGTAGAGCCATCATCGGCAATAATTACTTCATCCGGAAGCACAGATTGTCTGGTAACACTTAACAGGCACAGATTGAGAGCTTCAGGCCAGTTATAAGTAGAGATAATTAAAGATGTCTTTATTCCTCGCTTCATATCAATTGTAACTATATCCATTAACACAGGTTTTTGTTTTGTTTTTTATAGTTGTTTGTATTATTTGAGAATGAAATGGTTCATTTTCTTTAGATGTTTCTGCATGATGCAAATGAAACTGGATTGCGCACAGCTTAACGATCTTTTTCATAATACCATTGTTGATGAACCGGGTTGCCAGTTCTTCGTCTTCATGGCCCCAGCCATTAAGATCGGTGTTGTAGCCATTTACCGCAACAAAATCATCTTTCCAGAAGGCAAGGTTGCTGCCCCTGACACTTCTGCCTGAATTCTCTTTCCGAATTCCCAGCGCTTTGAGAAGCGGCAGATGCAGGGCATTCAACCGGTGGTATACGCCACTGGAAAAAGCATTTACATTGATTTTGCCCTTGTTCAGCATCTCATTTGTTTTTTCTTCTGTTAACCTTGCACGTGTTCCGCGAACGAATGTGCCGTTCTCAGAAACATCTAAATGATCTTTTATAAAGAACGGGTGAAGGATTACATCTCCATCTACCTGGATGATGTATTTTCCTGCACTTTGTCTAACCGCTGTATTCAGGATCCTTGTCTTTCTGAACCCTCTATCTTCATGCCACACATGGATTAAAGGAACAGGGAACTCTTTTTTAAATGAATCGATCAATTGTTTTGTCTCTATACCCGAGCCGTCGTCAGCAATCAGCACCTCATCGGGCAGCACCTTTTGAGCCGCCACGCTTAGCAGACATAGTCTTAAAGCTCCTGGCCAATTATAGGTGGAAATAAGCAGAGAAGACGAAATAACTGACATTCATTATAAAATTAACCTGATTATAAGCAGCGTATAGTCATCATACGAGGTTACCCGAAAAAACGCTACAGTTGTTTAGACCAATAATCGAGCCGGTCATAAACCATGTCTGCAGTAATGGAATCCATATCTGCATTTGTGCATTCAAGATACTCGGCTTTTTTGCCTATTGGAGCCCACCGCCCGGCATGTATAGGTCTTACATTGGGGAAAAGTCCCAGTGCATTTAATCCTAAAGCGGCGGCAATATGCAGAGGGCCTGTGCCCGAAGCCACCAATCCATCGCATTTGCTGATAAATGCGATAAACTGCTCCAGCGTTAAGAGGCCTGTAATATCCGTAACGTCGTCTTTGTGCTGGGAGAGCCAGCTGTCAAGAAGCGCTTTTTCTGTGGTCGATCCGCTGACAAACAACTTGAATTTAGATTTGTCAAGCTTTTCAATCAGCTCCGAATAGCGTTCAAGGCTCCATTCTTTCCCGCTTCCCTTTGATTTAGGGTGTAATATCAGGTTAAAGCGTTTGTTTGAAAGAAGCGAACAATATTCTTCCTGTAAATCGGGTAGCTTACTCAGACCATAGTATTCTGATATTTCTTCTTTACTATGGGCGGTTGGGATATTTATCCCCTTTAATAACTTGATGTTTAACTGCGACTCGTGGAAGTTAGAATGTTTCCTGCTTAGGCGGATCAGGCAGTTACAGGTAAACCAGTGATAAATACGGTTAGTAGTACCTATCCGTAATGGAATTCCCGTTTGCCGGGCGATTAAGGCTATCCTTTTCTTAGGAAATACGTGGATGATCGTATCGATCCTTTTAAGTCTGAGGAAATGGACGGCATCCTTATCTGAAATGGACTTCCATTCGTCGTAATCAATAAATTCATCCACATGCGTACTCAGCTGCACAACTTCTTTCGTGTACAGCCTTCCTAAAAATGAGATTTTGCAGTCAGGATAATGGGCTTTTATGAGACCACATACCGGCAAAGTAAGAATTACGTCGCCAATTGCATCGGTTCTGCTTATTAGAATATGTTCGGGTTTCTTAATTTTCATAAAAGCTTTATAGCTGCATTTAAACTACGAATATATGAACGCTCATTATATCCACTTTGTAACTTTTTCATATACCATATCAACGGTAATCGTGTCCATATCCGCATGCTTGCACTGCAGATACTCTGCCTTTTCCCCTATCGGGCCCCATCGTCCTGCGTCTTTTGTCTTTATATCGGTGTAAAGTCCTAACGCGTGAATTCCCGACGCCGCTGCGATATGAAGCGGGCCGGTGCTGGCGGCTATCAAGCCGTCGGCAGAATTAATGAATGAAATAAACTGTGTTAAAGATAATTTCCCGCAAATATTGGTCACTCTGTCGCCCTGTTCTTCGATCCAGGGCTTTAGAATCTCATTTTCTTTACGAGACCCACTGATAAAGATTCTGAATTTCGCTGGGTCGAGCTTTTGTATCAGCGAGGTAAAGTTCTGAAGTCGCCACTCGAGACTGTTACCATGCGATTTTGGATGAAGGATCAGATTGAACTTGTCTTCAGAAATCAATTGCCGGTACTCATCCATTACGGGCTCAACTCTCTTTAATCCATAGTATGCGGGGATCTCGGACAGCGTTAGCTTCCTCTTTATATTAACTCCTTTAAGAAGCTTCAGATTTAACTGGGCTTCGTGAAGCGGCGAATTCTTTCTGCTAAGCCTGACAAGCTTATTGCAGGTATACCAATGATAGACCCTGTGGGTAGTGCCAATTCGTAGTTTGATGCCTGCCTTTTTGGCGATTTTGGCCAGACCTTTATCCGGCCTTAAGAAAACTATCGTATCTATGTTTAATTTAGAGAGCCGTGCTACGCTTTCATCTTCACTCAAGCCGGTTAACTCGTCCTGGTTTACGAAGTCGTCAACAAATATACTTGACATAGCAATCTCCCTTGTATAGGTCCTGCCAAGAAACGACACTTTACAATCAGGGAAATATTCTTTTATCAGTCCGCAAACAGGAAAAGCAAGGATTACATCACCAACAGCGTCATTTCGGGAAACCAATATATGTTTTGGTGTATCATTCATATGAAGAGCTGCAATAATATCAGATAAAAATAATGAAGGTTATCTTTTGTATAAATGGCATATATATATTCTGTTCTAAAGACAAATGTGCGAAAAAATTAACCAAGCCACGAGACTGTCATTTGAATTGCTTCTTTTTCTGGTCACTATTGAGATTTGGAAGAGGATATTTATTAAAAGGCAAGTTTCTGTTACCTAGGTGAATTAAATCGTTTTATTGTTAACTTTTCCGACAATATGTAGTAAAAACAGTACTTTATGGTGTATAAGAATTATACAACTGTAACTTTTTCACTAGCCAGGCTGCCACTGTCAGGTGTGTCATGTTCACTAATCTGTAAAATTTGCAAGAAGCTTTCAAAAAACGGTGATTGCTGATATCTGAATCGCATTTCTGTCTTATCAGGTTAACATTCAATGTCTTGTATTAGGACGGAGCAATGCCGATAACTGCTTTTATACGAAAGATTCTTTAATTTGTTACCTTATTTAACTTATTCAACAAACCTTTTCTGAAGATAATTTGTTTATGGTAAAGAAAATGGTACAAAGTTTGATTATTTGGCGATATCAAAGTTATGATTAAATTTGTGACAAATTACGCAATTAAAAATTTGTTTAACCTTAAAACAAACAGAACATGAATTATTCTACAATTAAGAAAGTTGTAGCTGGTTCCCTGTTAATGATGGCTGCTACTGCAGCTTCAGCTCAGGATACCACTATGACTTCGACCTCTACTGCCACGGTGTTTGGCGGAAGAGCACAGTACAGAACCTGGTCTATTGGTGTAACTGGTGGGGTTTTAACTCCTATCGTTGGCTTTGGATCAAATGATTACAATGACTGGGATGCTAACTTAGGTTATGGCCTGTTCATTAAGAAACAACTTGCTCCTTCTTTCGCTTTAAAGCTGGATGGTACTATGGGCAAGCTTTCTGGTACACGCGATGATTATCAGGGAGGTGTTGGCGATTTCGAAACAGATCTTAACTATGCAGTATCTTTAAAAGGTGTTGTTAATGTTGGAACTGTATCTTTCCTTAGCAGAACCAAGAATGTTGGTTTCTTCATTAACGCAGGTGCTGGTTTAACCGGATACGATCCAGGTGATGCTGCTGGCAGCAGAACTGAACTGTTCATCCCGGTTGGCGCTGGTATCAGCTTTAAATTAGGAGAAGTAGTTGCATTAAACTTAGGTTACGATGCTAACTTCCTTGATGCTGATAACCTTGACGGAACATGGGTTGGTGGTACTTCTAACAAAGACAAATGGTCTTATGGATACGCTGGCCTTGAATTCACTTTAGGAAACTCAAGCAAACCAAGTTTACAGTGGTCAAACCCTGTTGCTTTAATGTATGATGAATTAAAAGATCCTACATTACGTCAGGAAGTTGAAGCTCTTAAAACTCGCGTAAGCACTTTGGAAAATACTGTTAACCAGCTTTCTGCTGATGCTGATGGCGATGGTGTTTCTGACAGATTCGACAAATGCCCAGGAACTCCTGCAGGTACTGTTGTTGACGGA
>DALYUO010000147.1:0-4243 GCA_031981225.1 Pararcticibacter sp. | reverse complement strand
TTACCTACAGCTGACAGTGCTTCTGCAACCTATTCTAACATTCAGTTTGAATTCGATAGCTCAGTATTAAGAACTTCTTCTTATCCAACTTTAGATAAGGTTTCTTCTGACTTAAGAGCTAACTCTGCTTCAACTTTAACTTTAGAAGGACATGCTTCTGCTGAAGGTACTGAATCTTACAACATGAATCTTTCAAGAGACAGAGCTAATTCTGTAAAAACTTACCTTGTTAACTCAGGTGTTGACGCAAACCGCGTTACAGTTAAAGCTTTCGGTGAAAGCCGTCCACTTGCTTCAAATTCAACTGAAGAAGGACGTGTTCAGAACCGTCGTGTTGAAATCAAAAAATAAGATAATATAGTATTTAAGCATATTATCAAAGAGGGCTCCCGTCAGGAGCCCTCTCTTTTTTTGCCCTCTTTTTTTGTCTTTCTGTGCATTAAAGAGAGCAATGTTGCTTTATAAGCTTTTAAACTTGCATATAAAAACAAGTTTATCTTAGTTTGCATCTAAACAATCTCATCTAAATGGCTATGTATTTTTTCAGGAGAAGAAACCCCGACAGGCCTCAGAGCTTTAACCTGAAGGTGATGCATGTTATTAATGCAACTGCAATTCTCATATTCCTCGCAGGAATTATTTATAAACTCATAGACTGGCTTTCCTAAAACAATGAAGCAGATTATCAAAACCCCAAATGCACCGGCGCCAATTGGGCCTTACAATCAGGCTATTCTGGCAAATGGATTTTTATACGTTTCAGGGCAGATAGCGATCAATCCACAGAATAGTGAATTGGTGCTTTCCTCTGTCGAAGATGAAACAAAACAAGTGATGGAAAACCTGTCGGCTATACTGGCTGAAGCCGCGTTTTCTTTTGAAGATGTTGTAAAGACCACCATTTTCCTTTCTGACATGAGCCTGTTTCCTGTCGTAAATGAGATTTATGGCTCGTATTTTACAGGCGCTTTTCCGGCACGCGAAACTATTGCTGTTGCAGGGCTGCCTAAAAATGTGAATGTTGAGATCTCTGTAGTGGCCACTAAAGCGTAAGCAAAAAACAGCGAAGGTTTGAACTTAGACACGCCTATTGAGTATCTGAAAGGAGTAGGACAGCAAAAAGCTGAACTGCTGAAGAAGGAGCTGGGTGTTTATACGTTTAACGATTTATTACAGCACTTTCCTTTCCGCTATGTAGATCGCACGCGGTTCTACAAAATCAGGGAGGTTTCTGCAGATCTGCCATCCGTTCAGATAATAGGCAGGATCTTATCGAAGGAAATTATAGGTGAGAAGCAGTCGCGGCGACTGGTTGCTCAGCTGAAGGATGATACCGGTGTACTTGAGCTCGTGTGGTTCCAGGGAATTCGCTGGGCCGACAAGTTAGTCCAGCCAGGTGCCGTATTCGTTGTGTTCGGAAAGCCAACTGAATTCAATGGCCGGTTCTCCATTTCCCATCCCGAGCTGGAGTTATATAATCCGTCTGCAGTAAAACAGGGAAACCTTACTTTACAGCCTGTATACAATTCTACCGAAAAGCTAAAGCAGTTTTTTCTGGACACGAAAGGTTTACAGCGTCTTGAGGCATCGGCTTTGGAGATCGTTGGAAGAACAATCGAGGAAACCATTCCCGATTATCTGCGTGCAAAACATAGACTGCTTAATAAGGCCGATGCTATTCAGCAAATTCACTTTCCACAGAACCCGAATAGCCTGGAAGCGGCGCGACATAGCTTGAAATTTGAAGAGTTATTCTTTATCCAGTTAAAGCTTCTCAGAAATAAGCTTCTTCGCACCGGTAAGTTTCGCGGACTATTGTTCGGCCAGGTGGGAGAGAAATTTAATGCCTTTTATTCCGATAAACTTCCCTTTGATCTTACCAATGCTCAAAAGAAGGTGCTGAAGGAGATCAGGCAAGACACTCAAAAGGGCATCCAGATGAACCGGCTGCTCCAGGGCGATGTGGGCAGTGGCAAAACCGTAGTAGCCTTAATGAGTATGCTCCTGGCCATTGACAATGGTTTCCAGACCTGTATGATGGCTCCTACCGAAATCCTGGCAAAGCAGCACTACGCTTCTCTTGAGAAGATGATGGGCCAGGGATTTATTAACATAGCCTTATTGTGTGGCTCTACTCCTAAGAAAGAACGCAGGATAATACACCAGGCCTTACAGGATGGATCACTCGATATACTGGTAGGCACCCATGCACTCATTGAGGATGAGGTGCAGTTTAAAAATCTGGGACTCGCCGTTATCGACGAGCAGCATCGTTTCGGCGTTGAGCAGCGAGCTAAGTTATGGCGGAAGAATCGTATTCCGCCGCATGTATTGGTGATGACGGCCACCCCCATACCGCGTACCCTGGCGATGACCCTTTACGGCGACCTTGATATCTCCGTCATTAACGAACTTCCTGCCGGCCGAAAGCCTATTAAGACGATCCACCTGTTTGAAAGTCAGCGCTTGCGGATGTTTGGTTTTATGCGACAGGAGATAGCCAAAGGGCGTCAGGTCTATATCGTATATCCCTTAATAAAGGAAAGTGAAAAACTGGATCTCTTATATCTTGAAGCCGGCATTGAGGCCATATCACGCGAGTTTCCGCTTCCGGAATACAGGATCAGTATCGTGCACGGTAAATTGAAGGCGGCAGATAAGGATTTTGAAATGCAGCGGTTCGTGAAGGGCGAGACGCAGATCATGGTGGCAACGACGGTTATCGAAGTTGGAGTGAATGTCCCGAATGCCAGTGTGATGATCATAGAGAATGCCGAGCGTTTTGGCTTGTCGCAGCTGCATCAGCTTAGAGGTCGTGTAGGCCGCGGAGCGGAGCAGTCGTATTGTGTGCTGATGAGCGGGAATAAATTAAGCAGGGAGGCTAGAATACGGCTTCAGACGATGGTTAAAACAAATGACGGTTTTGAGATCTCCGAAACTGACCTCCAGCTCCGCGGCCCCGGCAATATTGAAGGGACACAACAAAGTGGTGTACTCGACCTGAAACTGGCCGACCTGGCGCATGATCAGCACATCCTTCAGGAAGCAAGGGATGCCGTCATCCGGATCTTTGAAGAAGACCCTGATCTGAGCAGCGATAAGAACCTACTCTTAAAAGAATACTTCCTCCGGAAAACGCCTGCAATAAGCTGGAATAAGATATCGTGAGGATAGTATCAAGTATCTAGTATCAAGTATCAAGAAGCAGGAATTAAGACCGGTGGCAGAATGAGATAAGAGACTGATTATGGTCTTCGCGCGGTTAATCGTATATTTGTTCATTCTGAAAGCTTATTGCCGACATCTGACTGCCTATAGCTACTAATAAAATGGATACAGATAGTTCACAGCCTCCCCGAAAAGATGCTTATGCCGCTCTGCGGTATCCCGAATTCCGCGCTTATTTGATCATGAGATTTTTCCTGACGTTTGGATATCAGATTCAGGCGGTGGTAATAGGGTGGTATATTTATCACTTAACGAAAGATCCGCTTTCCCTGGGTATGATTGGCCTTTCGGAAGCTATTCCAGCTATCGGCATTGCTCTCTATGGAGGTTATGTAGCCGACAAATCAGAAAAGACAGGCTTGCTGAAGATTATCATTGGCGGTATGTTTACCTGCTCTGCCGTGCTATATCTCGTGACCCTGCCGGTATTAACGGCGAAATTAGGAGCCGGACATATTGTCGGAATCGTATACGTCATGATCTTTTGCATAGGTATCTGCCGTGGTTTTATGGGACCTGCCACTTTTTCCATCATGGCACAGGTGGTTCCGCGCGAACATTATCCTAATTCATCGACCTGGAACAGCACCGGCTACCAGGTAGCTTCTATTGCAGGTCCGGCAGCAGGAGGGCTCATTTACGCCTACGGAGGGGTGTCACTCACCTTTCTCATCATACTGGTGTTTATGATATCGGCTTTCGGATGTCTTTTTTTTCTGAGGAAGATGCCGCCGCAGTTCGTATCCCGCGAGAATATATTTCAAAACCTTTCTGTGGGTATAAAATTTGTGTTCGGTAACAGGATGATGCTGGGCGCAATGAGCCTCGACATGTTCTCCGTATTTTTCGGAGGAGCTGTTGCCTTAATCCCTGTAATTGCCAGTGAGGTGTTGCATGTGGGTGCAGAACAGTTCGGACTAATGCGGGCGGCGCCGGCTGTAGGAGCGGTAATTACGATGTTGATTATGGCCCGCCACTCCCCTATGAATAAGCCCTGGCGCAACCTTTTAATCGC
>DALYUO010000146.1:7706-12379 GCA_031981225.1 Pararcticibacter sp. | reverse complement strand
GTACATCCTTATTTTCCGAAATTTGACATTGTTAATTTCCGATTACACATATAACTATCGATTTCGATTTAACAAGAAACATTTTATTATTTCGCCTAAAAATGCGACTAAGAAAGACGTTTTAGCTTTGGTAGAAGAAACTATGAGTCTGAAAACGATTTTATACGATCCTAAAAATTATCACATCGAATTAACTGAATCGTTAGAAGAACTTGTAAAATTGGTTGATCTAAGAAGATTAGAATTGGCGGATACAACAAAATGGTAAATGCCCCTCTAGTCTCCCAACTAAGATGAATATGCCTATTCTGGGGCTACAGCGTCTTCTATTTGTCAATATTAGCTTAACATTTTGAGGAATCAACTTTTCTGAACGTGTTATTTTAAATCTTAATTTATACTTTTAAAGCAACAACCAACACTTACTCGACTGGCGCGGGTATGTCGCGAAGGAAAGCGCGTAAAAGCTACTCGTGCCTCGTTGCGCAAGTCCGTGCTCCAACTCAATGCCAGTCATGCCCGCAAAACCTGCACTGCTTTACCTGCGGTGTCCGTGCGAGTTTTTTACAAACTGGGCATAGGTTAAAGTATACTTTATCAGGATCACCCTTTAATAATCGTTCGGCGCAGTTTAAGATAATGTACATATCCTTCGTCTAGCTGCGCTAATATTTTTCATCTGTTAGCCACTGGTTGCGCAGATATATTTTGGTTCGAATTCACTATCTGGCAGCTCACGTAACTTCAACGAATGGTGATGATGTTTTAATAAAACCATTTCCGTCTCAGTAAGCAAACCCATGTAGTGTGTGATAATATAGTTTACTTTTTCGGGCGTTACTGGTTCCATTTTATAAATATCTCAAAAAAATCAAAAATAATTCCATCTGCGCAAATACACTGCGCAGTACCCCTATTTCTTTGTATCAACATTAAGAGATAAAGGAGGTTCACAATGAAATTCAATCTGTTAAGCAAATTAAAAAATCAGACCATTAATCATGCAGGTGCCAAAGCGTTTAAGCTGTCACCCGAAATGGAACTATACACCGCCGTGGTTACCTGGAGCTTAAACGACTCTTTTTATGAAAAGGACGAGGCGCGTTTAGTACGCTTGCAAAAATTGATAATGGCGTGCGACCCTATATTCGTGGGCAAGCTGTCTGTATATGCCCGGACCAAAATGTATATGCGTTCTGTACCACTGGTGCTGGTTACCGAATTGGCTAAGCTGCACTCGGGCGATAATTTGGTCGCCCGGGTTACCGACGGCGTAATAGGCCGTGCCGACGAGATCACGGAACTACTGGCCTGCTATGAATTGGTGAATGAGCGTAAAGGCACTAAAAAACTAAACCGCTTGAGCAAGCAGTTGCAAAAAGGCCTATCGACCGCATTTAATCGTTTCGACGAGTACCAGTTCGGTAAATACAACCGCGATGGCGCAATCAAATTACGTGATGCCTTGTTTTTGGTTCACCCCAAAGCAAAGGACGAATTGCAGCAAGTATTGTTCAACAAAATAGTAAACGGCGACTTGCAAACACCCTATACATGGGAAACGGAACTATCGGCCTTGGGGCAGTTGAATTTTGACAGTGACGAGGCAAAGGCAATAGCGTTCCGTGCTAAGTGGGAGGAGCTAATCGATAGCGGTAAACTGGGCTACATGGCCCTGCTGCGTAACCTGCGCAACATACAGGAGGCTGGTGTAAGCTATGCGCACTTTGAAAAAGTGTGTACTCGTTTAGCCGATTCGGATGAGGTGGCTAAGGCAAAACAGTTTCCGTTCCGTTATTTGGCTGCTTACCGCGAGTTGATCAACCCAGTGGTGACCAAAGTGCCTGCGCAAAGCTTAGTTAAAAAACAGACCGCTTTAATTCAGGGCCAAAACAAAGGTTACACCGGCGACTTGCTGGATGCTTTGGAAAAAGCCGTACAGGCAAGCGCTGCCAATATAAAAGGATTCAGTTATGACACCCGTGTACTGTTAGCGTGCGACGTCTCAGGATCGATGCAGGTACCGGTATCGGCCAAAAGCAAAATATTGCTGTACGATGTGGGTTTAATGCTGGCCATGCTGTTGCAAAGCCGTTGTAAAAACGTTGAGGTAGGCATGTTTGGTGATACATGGAAAACCATTGTGGTGCCTCGTAACCACATCTTAGGTAATGTACAGGAGTTTTATCGCCGCGAGGGCGAGGTGGGTTACAGCACCAATGGCTACTTGGTTATCAAGGACATATTGCAACGCGGGGTATCAATGGACAAGGTGTTTTTATTTACCGATGCCCAGTTATGGAACAGCTCATCAACCACGGGCGACCATATACAGCCTTTATGGTTACGTTACAAGGCAGAAGTATCGCCAAATGCGAAACTCTACCTGTTTGACCTGAAAGGTTACGGACAAGCGCCTTTGCAAATATTGCGCAACGATGTATATCTGGTAGCGGGCTGGAGCGATAAAGTTTTTGAGGTGTTAACTGCTTTAGAAAACGGAGGCTCGGCTTTGGATGCCATCAATAACATAGAACTGTAAATTATGGATGGGGAAGTTGACCCCATCCTTTAAAAGAAATTAAAAATAAGGATGTCGTAAACATAGGTTACTTCGGTCACTGGTTAGGAGGAAATGGCATCGTAAATAAATTTACGATGTGGGTTCGAATCCCAAAGCAATTTCTTCACTCCTATGTTGCCTGTTGCTCCTTATAAAAAATTAAAAGGTGTGGTAAATATTAAAAATAAGGATGCCGTAGAAACGGGTTACTTCGCTCCATTGAGGGGGGTGGTCAGTATAGTTCTAGCTAAACTGTGGGTTCGAGTCCCAACAGCGTTCCCCCGGCCCGCGTTCGCCTGTTGCTCCTTATAAAACATAAAAAGAAGGTGTCGTAAATAAGTCTTACTTCGATTGGACGCTGGGGTTGGCGGTTCGAATCCGTTCCCGTAAGGGTAGCTCAACTGGATAGAGCACAGTGCAGATTGGCTCATTGCTTTTTACCCTTCTTTTAAAAAATTAAAATATTAAGGTGCCGTAAATATGCGCTACTTCGTGTCGCCGGTTCGATCCCGGCCTTTGGTAGTAAATACCCTTGTAGCTCAGTTGGTAGAGCAGTACAAGCGCATATTGCCCATCGCCCTTAAGAAATAAAGAAGATGTCGTAGGTCAGCGTTACTTCGCCTGTCACGCAAATCAGACTCTGGCTAAATGTTGCTCTTCTTTTAAAAACAAAAGGTGCCGTAAACAAGTGTTACATCGGTTAGAACATCCGCCTTTGGCGGAAGGACGTTGGTTCAAATCCAGCCAGTGATTATTTTCACGAGTAGTTCAGTAAAAAACACACCTGTTGCTTGTTGCCCTTTTATAAACATAATGAGAGATGTCGTAAGCGGGTCATACTTCGTTGGTGAAACCGCATAAGTGGTAGGGTTCGACTCCCATAAGACACCTGCCGATTGTTGCTCTTTCATTTATATTTTGTAACCTTATATATTAATCATGACTGAAACAATCCTTCAAAAACTGCTCGAACTGGAGCAGAACGAAAATATAAAAATACTGTATGCTTGCGAGTCAGGCAGCCGGGCCTGGGGCTTTGCCTCTCCTGATAGTGACTTTGATGTTCGCTTTATATATGCGAGGCCCCTAAACGATTACTTGGGCATAACTGAGCTGCCTGATAATTTGGGATTACCTGTTAACGAAATACTGGATATAGGTGGTTGGGATATAAAAAAAGCACTGAAACTATTTCTGAAATCAAACAGCACATTATACGAATGGCTTCAATCGCCAATAGTATACCAAGGAGATTTAACCTTTGTTAATGATCTGCGTAAGCTGATGCCGCACTACTTTTCATTACGCTCCGGCGCTAACCATTACCTATCAATGGCGTACAATACACTTCGCGATGACCTGCAAGGCGAGCATGTAAAGCTGAAGCGCTACTTTTATGCCCTACGCCCTTCGTTAGCTTGCTTGTGGATCGTTGGGAAACAGTCGGTACCGCCTATGGAATTTGAGCATTTGAGAGTTACGATAACCGACAATGAAGTTCAAATCGCAATAGATGAACTATTAGAAAGGAAAAAGGTTACTGATGAAAAAGCATTGATATCGCCTGTTCCTCTACTTAACCAATGGCTGAGCGATACGCTTGACTGGTGCAAAGAGCGTATACCTATGCTATCATCCGAAAAGATGTTTCCGGATGATTTGAATAATATCTTTAGAAAATATATCCAGCCATGACATACGACCAGCTAAAACAAAAAAAAGAACTGATCTTGCTGGATTGTATAAGCGGCAGTACAGCTTATAATCTGAATGTGGCGGGGTCCGATGTAGATAAGAAGGGGGTATTCATTATGCCTCAAGAGCAGGTATATGGGTTTGAGCAACAAGATCAGATTGCGAATGCAACCAACGATGAAGTTTACTTTGAGATAGGTCGTTTCCTGGAGCTACTAACAAAAAACAACCCTAATATACTGGAACTGTTAAGTACGCCAAAAGAGCATGTGTTATTTCGTCATCCGTTAATGGATCTGATCAAGCCAGAGGATTTCTTGTCAAAACTTTGCCTGGATACATTCGCTGGATATGCCCAAACACAGATCAGGAAAGCCAGGGGCTTAAATAAAAAGATCAATAAACCACTAGACAC
>DALYUO010000146.1:4676-7696 GCA_031981225.1 Pararcticibacter sp. | reverse complement strand
AGTCTGTGCTGGATTTCTGTTTTGTGATCCATAACAATGGCAGCGTTCCTCTAAAGGATTGGTTAAAGGAATATGGTTTCAATCAAAATGAATGTGGCTTGGTAAATCTGGACCATTTCAGGAGTGTTTACTTACTGTATCATCAGAAACAGTTAACCCAAGGCCGCTTAAAAGGAATTATATCAGGCCCCGATGCAGACGATATACAGCTAAGTTCTGTTCCAAAAGGCTTAGAAAATATCGCTGTGTTGAACTTTAATAAGGATAGCTACTCTATCTATTGCCGTGAGTACAGAGAATACCAAGAATGGGAATTAAAACGAAATGAGCAACGCTATCAAAGTACACTTTCGCATGGCAAAAGCTACGATGCTAAAAACATGATGCACACTTTCCGGCTTTTGAACATGGCTGAAGAAATTGCGCTATACCGGCAAGTGATCGTAAAACGGGAGGATCGTGAGTTCCTGCTTAACATCCGCAATGGTGAATTTGAGTTTGACGATCTGATGCGGATGGTTGAAGAGAAGATGAAGCAAATAAAAGTGGCGTATGAAAACTCGACGCTTCCTAACCAGCCTGACCTCAAAAAAGCAGAAGAATTACTGGTGTCAATCAGAATGGAATTCTATTAGTCAATTTAACTTAGCATAATTCTAACAGTTGACCTCCTGTATGTAAAGAAAGAAGGAAAATCTTGCATAGACCCAGTTATATATAAAAAGTTAACTATGCTAGCAAAGGCCTTAGGTGATAACCAAGGCCATGAGAAGTTGCTGATTGTTTGGGTATAATTTTTCAATTATCGCAAAAAACGCTCTAAATTGCTGATTTACACTGCCGCTCAAGAATGAAGGTGTGAATAGGGCATTTTTTGAAAACTTCTGAATGAACTATTAACGCATTTGCAGCTGTTAATTTGCTTTCGGTGCTTATCAAAAATAAGGATAAAAACATCGTGGCAAACAGCTATTCTGTAAAATCTCTCCCCCTTTGTAAAAGTAGACGCAGGTTCACTGATCACAATAGTAAACTAGCGTTCAAGCGGTATTGTAAAAATTCGTAATTTTCACTTTCTAACGAAGACCCTGTCTTTTAAAATGAGTTTGAATATATGTATAACCCGCGCTGGCAAGAACTGAGATGAAAAGAAGCACAGATATAGAAGCGAAGCTTCACGAACTTCTTTCTCTAAGCTTTGAAACAGAAGTTGTAGAATTTAAAGAAGCAAAAAACACTTACGACTTTGATAGACTGGGCAAATACTTTTCAGCTCTTTGTAACGAAGCTAATCTAAAAGGCCAACCTGCAGGTTGGCTTGTGCTCGGCGTTAAGGATAAGGACAAGAGCATAGTTGGTACCACTTTCAGAAGTAATCCTGCGGATTTGCATAGCCTTAAAGCAGAAATAGCGGATCATACTACGGGACGCTTAACTTTCATAGAAATTTACGAAGTAAGCACTAAAGAAGGCAGAGTAATACTTTTTGAAATTCCAGCTGCACCGAAAGGCATGCCGATTGCATGGAAAGGGCATTACTATGGTAGAGACGGTGAACAACTTCATGCATTAAACGCGGAAGAATTAGAACCCAGGTAAGTTCCGAGGACTGGAGCGCCGCCGTTATAGAGCAAGCAGATCTAGAAGACTTAGCTCCGGAAGCAATTGAAAAAGCACGTACTTCTTACAAAACAAAGAACCCACATTTAAGTGCTGAAATCGATCAGTGGTCAGATATAACATTTTTAAATAAAGCTAAGGTTTGTATTAAAGGCAAGATAACACGGACTGCAATCTTGCTGTTGGGGAAACCGGAATCGGAGCATTTTCTTAATCCTTCCACTGCCAAGATTACCTGGATACTCCGAGACAGGGATAACATAGAAAAAGATTACGTCCATTTTGGAAGCCCTCTAATTCTTAATACCGAGAAAGTTTATCAAAAAATCAGAAACCTAAAGTATCGCTACATCGCTGATAGTACTTTGTTTCCAGAGGAGGTAGATCAGTATGACCCCTATATTATCCGCGAAGCTCTAAATAATTGCATCGCACATCAGGACTACTCACTTGGAGGTAAAATTAACGTTGTCGAAAATGAGGAGGGCAAATTAGTGTTTGTAAATGCGGGGAAGTTTATCCCTAAAAGCGTGGAAGAAGTGGTAATTTCAGATGCTCCTGAACCTAAGTACCGCAATCCTTTTTTGGTAGAAGCAATGATAAACCTAAATATGATTGATGCGATAGGCAGTGGCATCAAACGAATGTTCATTATTCAACGCAGAAAGTTCTTTCCATTACCAGACTATGAGCTATTACAAGATAAGGTAAAAGTAACTATTACAGGAAAGGTCGTAGACATTAATTATGCCCGAAAACTGGCATCCGTATCAGACTTGGGGTTGGAAAATATTATTGCACTTGACAAAGTATCAAAAAGCAAAGAACTTAACGATGAAGAGATTCGGCAGTTAAAGTCTAAAAACTTAATAGAAGGGCGAAAGCCGAATTTTCACATTTCCGCAACAGTCGCCAAAGCTACTGGTGAAAAAGGAGATTATATTAAACAACGAGGTATTGACGATGATTACTGTCAGAAAATTATACTAGATTTCTTAAAGAAGTTTGGAGAAGGCAGAAGAACGGATTTCGAAGATATACTTTTAGACAAATTGCCAGACGTTTTAGACGAGAGTCAGAAGAGACATAAAATCAAAAACAACCTTCAAAAGCTGCGTTTAAAGGGCATTATAACTCCTTCTGGCAAGGTTTGGAAAATGTCTAAGCCAGCTTAGCTAGACATTTTTAGACATTTCCCTAGACATTTAAGTAATTAAAGAGTACTAAGCGCTTATCATGTGCCAGTTAATAGAACTTCTGATGGGATAAACTAATGGTCGAGAACTCGAGAACCGCGAAACAATGGGAAAAAGATATATTCGAGTGTACTAGGCATATTGGTTATATCATCTCCTTGGTTCTTTTTTTGCTAACATTGATTATCCTGTTGGGTATTTCGG
>DALYUO010000146.1:631-4666 GCA_031981225.1 Pararcticibacter sp. | reverse complement strand
ACTTACTTAGAACCCTTGTTAGTTTCTTTTACAGTAGTGCTTGGGTGCTTAACAGCGTAAGACTTAGTTACGTACTTACCTGTCTTCGCTGATCTATAAGATGAAGACTTTGCCATGCTTAATACCTCCTTTCACCGGCTTTAATGGTTAGGAAATATCCTCAGTCCACGCGTTAGGGGCGATTCGCTTAACATCGGCGATCCCAGCGTCGCGTCCATAAGACGTTGCGTAGCTTTCGCTTCTGCCGATAATTTCGCCGTTGCTGCCTTTCAGATTGAAGGTGTAATTAGCTACTTTATCGGATTTAACGTAGTTGCTGTCCAGCGGCGCGTTTTTCTTCACCGACTCAATACCTTCCTTGCATGACGACTTAAATACATAGCCCTCGCTGCTGAGGATGGTTTCGTTGTTGTCCGCTTTCAGGCGGAAATAATACTGGCTATTAGCCAAACTTTTAAAGATTGTGAACTTTCCCATTTAAGAAAATGTTAAAACATTGTAAAAACCAGCTGATTAAGGTGACGGGAACAGCTGAATACAAACCGGGGCGGTCTTGGGATTTGTTTTTGAATAAAAACAATTATATCTTTACAAGACAAAAATGGTGCTGGTGAATTAGCCAGCCAAAAACTCCTTCCGAGAATTTTTTGTATAATCGGGACGTTATTACCAGTAACATCCCGATTTTTGTTTTAATTCACTCCTCCTTCTTTAATCTTTTTTCTTCCTCGGCAGAGATTTTCTCTTATTGAGGACGTACATAGGTTTCCCTTCATGCGTATCTTTGTTAATATCAAAAATTATCGTTTCATCTTTGTAGTTTAATCCCACAGTATCAAAAGCATCACCTAAATTCAGGTAATAATACTCTCCTGCTTTTGCCACTTTTCCAGCGCCATCATCCTTCAATCCTTCTATGAGATAAAATTTCCTTTCATCTTCGGTATCTTTAGCGAAATGAAAAGCCTTGTCACTCTTCAAGTCCATGAGCTTATTGGCCTCAATATTAAAACCAAGCTTCCCTGTTAAATGAATCGTTGCTTTCGGTTTCGATTTCGAAAAATTTGCCTTTATAATCTCTATCGCCATGCCCAAAGATATGTATTTAATTTATTATCTCAAAATTATTACTTTTCCACACAAATTCTAAAAATGTTAAAAAGTAAACGCCTTTGCGATCTATGATACATTCAAATCTATTTATTAATTAAAAGCAAAAACACTTACTTGTATCACGTCTTGTATATTTTCTTTGTATTAAGTTTCCCTTATCTACTTTTACAAGTTATTTAATTGCTGTTTTCATACTGTTATTGTAGCATCGGCAGACGTTACTTGAACATAATATATATAATTGCCGGTACACTTTTGCTATCGATGACGTTCATCGAAAAGATATCACCATTAGCCACGGCAGTCTATACTTGGATGGTAATCACCAGCCAGCCGTTCCTTGCGCTAAGCTTGGCTATGAACCTTTTTTCACTTCGCAGGTATGCCGAGGTACGAGAGCGCTCCTGCTCTGTTCAGCATGGCTGGTGACGAATGGAACCTTTCGCGGAGCGCGTGGTGAAACGTAGTTAAGTGCCACAGGGATTGTGACGTTCATTTTTATTGGCTTATAAGGTTTTAACGTTAGTGTTTAGCTGCATGAATTTGCTTAGCAGTATTTCCAATGCCAAGATTTTCTGTATAAGTATCGGCAGAGTACATTAACTTGTAAGACCTGTTAAAAGCTTCTTGGCGTACTTTGAAATAATCGGCCAACTTCCTTATCACTTCTTTAGATAACCCCTTTTTATAGTTCAAAATATCAGAAACATAACCCTTACTAACCCCTAGAATTTCAGCCAAACGCTGCGATTTTAAGCCTCGGTCTGCCATAAAAGAACGCAGCAAAGCAATAGGGTCGGTCTCCATAAACGTGTTATGCGCCTCATCAAACTTCTCAATCAGCAATGTGAGCAGATCAATCTCATCCTGTACCGCTTCATTCTGCTCGCCCTCCAATAGCTCCTCTAACTGCCTGCAGTATTGATCGTACTGGCTCTTATCCTTTATTACCGTATATTTTAAAGTTGTCGCTTCCATGTTCAATAAAGATTAACGGTGTACTGTTCTCCCTGTTTACAAATCTTATCATATTCCGCATGCGTGCCCATCCAGCATACGAAGAGGTGAGCCTGCTTTGCACCGAATACGTATTTGCAAATCATCCTGTAGTTATTACCACCGATATCAAACACTACCCTGCTGCTGCCTTTACCTAAAAGATCAGCCGTATTGTAAGTGTACTTTATATCGCCTGGCTCGTCCCAGTCGGCGAACTTTAGCTTTTCAATCCAGTCGTTCAGCGAAGTCCTGCTCCTGGGATGAAGTTGCGCAAAACGCTCTAACGTATTCTTTTTAATCAGATGAACCCTCATCTTTATACAAATTTAAATAAAAGTTCTCAAAAAGAGAACTCCAAAATATTAATACCTATCTCCAGCCTCTTCAGTTACTGGTTTGCTTTTTGCCAGGCCTCAGCCATCCGCTTTTTTATTGCCTTGTTCTCCGTGTGTTCATCCAGATAAAGCCATGCCTTTACATATTGGTCGGCCCGGTCGTTGTAATCTTTCATCTTCCATACCTCGAGCGCCTTTTGCCCAAGCGAAAAGCAATAAGTGGCTACTAGGAACATCAGTCCCCACGGCAGGAGCCGGCCGAAGACAATCTTATAATACTGCCCCTGGTTTGTTTCGGGGAACAACAGAAAGCGATGCTGTTTAACAGCAGGCGGTTCTGACTTTAGCTTTCTCAGCTGTTCAATGAGTTGATGGAGTTCGGTCCTCGGATTCTCTTGCTTTAAATCAGACAATTCCTTATATATCTGATCCAGTCGTTCAGTATACTCGGCGGTCCTCATCTCTCCTTGCCGCTTAACTTCCTGCTGCGAAAACCTATTTATTGATATCACTAACTGTTGCAGTACATCTTCTATATTTTCCAGCTTTTCCTCAATATTGTTCATATCCCCCGTCCTTTCTTTCGTTTACGTTTACGCTTTTGCCACCCGGGCAAGACTTCACTGTTCTGCGTTTGCTCTGACCTCAATAATTCCGGGACCAAAGAGGGACCATTATCAATTAAGATACCCCTGGTAGCATTGAACCTTATATCGGATACCGGCCTCTCCCCTTTGCCCACTGACCACTGCTCTTTAGGCAAGCTGCGCATATTGCTATCAATCTGCAGACGGATCTTCCCATAGCTCAAACTCCGGTCGATCTCTGAACCCTTTAGTCTGATAGCACCCTTACTAAAACTGATCCCCTGTACGGTATCGCTTTCACCCAAGTACTTATAATGAACCTGTATCCCTTGCTGCCGGAGCATCGTCTCCAAATGCGGAAAGCTCCTGGCGAGCCGAACGGCGGCTTGAATAGTGTCATTCATTTCATACTTCGCCCGGTCGGCACCTCTAAGCCGATGCCTGTTTACTGCTGCTTTACCTTCTGACAAGTGATAGCCATATCGCAACGTGATTTCCTTACATACTTTCACATTATTTGCTTTCTGATAGCGGTCTGTAATCGTTCTTCCGTTATTATTCACGCGATTATAAATAAGGTGCAGATGAGGGTGTGCCCTGTCTGTATGCTGAACGATCACATACTGCGTGTCCTTGATTTTCATCTTTTCCATATACTCCCTCGCGCGTTCAACCATAATAACCGGGCTCAATTTACTTTTGTCTTCGGCACTCCAACTCAGGACGATATGGCCGACTGCCTGGCCCAAATCAGGATTTAGCTTGCGTTGCATATTAAAATCATTGATCATGTCTTTAATACTCGTTTCGCGCACGCCGCACGCCTCTAAAAGGTCTGCTTCCGCCCTTTCCAGATTATAAGCGATACATCCCGCAAAGCTTTTACCTATGATCACCTTCCCTATCATCGCTGTTCAACTTTTTAAGTGTGTTATCTATCTCTCCTATTAGGATCCGGCAATTCCGCTGCACGGATAACAAACCGCTCCTGTGCGCCAGGT
>DALYUO010000146.1:0-621 GCA_031981225.1 Pararcticibacter sp. | reverse complement strand
GCCAGGTGCGTAAGTTGATTGAGATTGTTTGCCATACCCGTTAGCACCCTCATATAGCCGGCTTCTTCCGGAGTCAGCCTTGAAATAACTTTTGCCTTCTGTGCTGACTTTCGAAAGAAGTCGCTTATTGTAATCCCGGCATTCTTAGCTTTAGTAGCAATGCTAAACTGCTCCAGGTCTGTCAGCCTGATCATATAGATATGGCTCCGCTTAATTTTCTTTGGTGGTCTGCCGCCTTTAGGACGGCTCCCCTTTTCTTCTGTTTTCTTTGCTTCTTCCATCGCGTACTTCCTTTCTTCTTCTGACGACTTTCTTTTGCAACCAACGGGCGCGAAAGGCAAGTTTTCGTTCGGCCTCCGAGCCGAACAGTTTTTGTATAGCAAAAACACAAACTTGCTACCCCACAAGCGATCATGCTTGCTTCAACCGGTCTCTTAGTATTTTCATATCTGAGCTGACTTTCTTTTTCTTCACTTTGGAATAGATCTGAGTGGTTCGAATACTCGTATGACCCAGCATTTTAGATACACTTTCGATAGGTACCCCGTTCTCCAGGGTGACCGTAGTTGCAAAGGTGTGACGGGCGACATGGAACGTTAAATCAAAGCCTAACTCTGCCTT
>DALYUO010000145.1:2614-12522 GCA_031981225.1 Pararcticibacter sp. | reverse complement strand
TAATTTCCGCAATCCGCTCTCTCGGATAACCGGGAACAATGCGGTCAACTAAGGTATTGCTGAACGTGCAAGCTGTATTTAGCCAGTTAACGAAGCCTTCGCCAAGGTTCCATTTTGCAGCAAGCTGCAGAATGATTCTTTTCAGGTTGTCGGCATTCTTCTCTATCAGCTCACACGGGATAATATGAACGCCTTTAGAATGGTCGCCGGCGAAAGTATTATACCGGTGATTTAACCAAACAGCAAGCTTTGCCGGATACGAATTCGGTGGAGTTGCTGTAGGCTCGTCATTCTCATCATAAGCAATTCCAGCTTCTGTCGTATTCGAAATAATGTAACGCATCTCAGGGTTCTCAGCAGTCTGAAGGTAGCCACTGAAGTCCTCGTAGGGGTTTATTCCACGGCTGATTACATCGATTGTCTCATGAGTACTTTCAGGCTTCCCATCTTTCAGTCCCCTCAGATAAAGCGTATAAAGGCCGTCCTGCTCGTTCAGCATGTTGACCATTCCTTTGTCAATCGGCTGTACAACAACCACAGAACCATTAAAACCAGCCTTTTTATTTAGCTCGTGAAACATCCAGTCTACAAAACAACGAAGGAAGTTTCCTTCTCCAAACTGAAGTACTTTTTCAGGATACTCCCTGTATCCCTGAAACGTTTTTTTACTTAATTGCATATTTTCTAAGCTATTAGCTGTCAGCTATTGGCAATTTGCTTTTTACAGTAATTGTTATAGAGACAGTTTTTATTTATTTTTCTAACATTCCATACAACCTACACGATCTATATAAAATCGTAAATTCTACTTGCCGTTTCCCTGAATCTTCGATACGGTAAGAATATCCTGACCAGTCGCATCGCCCTGTTCCTGCAGTTTACCAAATGCTGCCGCTGTAGCATAATCAACAGTATCCTGAGGGCTATGTTTTAAGTAAGACCCATAGATCAACCCGGCCATAAAGCAATCACCGCTGCCAGAACGGTCAACAACGCCTGTTGTCCTGAATTCGCCGGAATTAAATTGTTCTCCATCTGTATACACACTTGTATAATACAGCAGGTTGTTCTTATCCGAATCAAAACGAAATGTATTGGCTACCGACTTACATTTAGAGAAACGATCCATGATCTCAAGCGAAGTTGCCCTTGCATGATCCAGGTAGTCTTCGCGTGTGCCTTTCAGATGTATATCAGGATCAATAGAAGTACCAAGCAAAGCATTGGCAGACCAGATATTCCCCATCACCACATCACAATGTTCAACCAGCGCCGGCATTACATCAACAGGTTTTTTCCCATATTTCCACAAGCGGGCACGATAATTCAGATCCACAGAGATCGTTATATTCTTTGAAGAAGCTGCTTCAAGCGCTTCGAGGCACACATCCGCTACGTTCTCATTTAATGCGGGGCTAATCGCCGTAAAGTTAAACCAGGATACATCTTTCAACACCTTATCCCAGTCTATCATTCCGCGCTTAAGTTCCGAAAAGGCAGAGTGGTCTCTGTCGTACACAACACTGCTTTTCAGGTCGGCACCCCTATCGAGGTAATAAACGCCTACCCTATTTCCTCCAAACATGATGGATGAAGTATAAATACCTTTATACTCAAGGTAATTGATCACATACTTCGACATAAAGTTGTCGGGTAGCACGGTACAGTACTTTACCGGTATGTTCCAGGCTGCAAGCGCGGTGGCGGTATTCGCTTCTGCTCCTCCCATATATAACTGGAAGGGGTGCTTTTCCGCATCTTCGTTTGCAGCCGGCGAAATGCGTAACAGCAGTTCGCCAAAGCATAAAACTTTACTTATCACCAGTTAAAATAGTTTTTAGCATTATAATAACAGATATCCTTCACCACTTTACCTATCCATTCAATATCATTCGGCAGCTCACCATTCTCAACTTCCTCGCCAAATAAGTTGCACATGATTCTCCTGAAATACTCGTGACGCGGATAAGAAAGGAAACTCCTCGAATCGGTGAGCATTCCGACAAAGCGGCTGATCAGGCCCATGTTTGAAAGGGCATTCATCTGTTTGATCATTCCGTCTTTCTGATCAAGAAACCACCAGCCAGAGCCCCACTGTACTTTCCCGGCTACTGATCCGTCATTAAAGTTGCCGATCATAGTAGCCATCAACTCATTGTCGGCCGGATTAAGGTTGTAAATGATTGTTTTAGCAAGTTTATCTTCTGTATCAAGGCGGTTCAGGAACTTAGACAACTGACGTCCCTGACTGAAATCACCAATTGAGTCCCAGCCGGTATCAGGGCCAAGCTGACTCAACATACGGGTGTTATTATTGCGTAAAGCGCCCAGATGGAACTGTTGAACCCATCCTTTTTCGTGATCCCACACGGCGAAATGAACCAGCATAGCCGATTTAAACTTAAGCACCTCAGAAAAATCGATCTTTTGGCTGTTTCTTATCTTCTGGAAAATAGTACGGATTTCCTGATCTGTATAGTCTTCTGCATAAACCTGCTCAAGGCCATGATCAGAAACACAACATCCATTCTGAGCGAAATAGTCATGTCGTTTCTTTAATGCCGAAAGATAACTGTCAAAATCAGAGACGCTCACATCAGCAACCTGCTCCAGCTTATTAATATAAGCATTGAGTCCTTCTATATCGTCGGCATTCATCGCTTTATCAGGTCTGAAGGCAGGTCGCACCAAAACCTCAAATCCGTCTTTTGCTATCTGCTGATGATACTCCAAAGAATCAATGGGATCGTCTGTTGTGCAGAGCGCCTCCACTTTCATCTTCCGAAGAAGTCCTCTGACTGAATACTCAGGAGTTTGAAGCTTTGCCGTGCAATCATCATACACCTTCCTGGCAGTGTTTCCTGAAAGAATTTCATTCACACCAAAATAACGTTTCAGCTCAAGGTGCGTCCAATGGTAGAGAGGATTTCTCAGAGTGTAGGGAACAGTTTCCGCCCACTTTTCAAACTTTTCGTAATCACTTTTACCCCCTGTAATGTATTCCTCATTTACACCGTTCGCCCTCATGGCACGCCACTTATAATGGTCGCCATAAAGCCACACCTGCGACAGATTCTCAAAGTTGATGTCGTTGGCGATCTGCTCGGGAATTAAATGATTATGATAATCAATTACAGGCATATCCTTAGCAAATTCATGATAAAGCCGCTCTGAGGTTTTTGTAGTTAATAAGAAGTTTTCATCTAAGAAATTTTTCATTTCCCTCGTCTATTTAATTTATTGTATCGTTTACATTATAAAGAAACGCCCCGTTTCCATGGAATAAAATCATCCTGTCCAAGCCGTACTGAATTTACTTCTATTTCTCCGCTAGCCACGCGAACAACGTAATCCAGTATCCTTTCACCAGCTTGCTCAATCGTTTCTTCGCCTTCAATTACTGTTCCTGTGTTAATGTCTATAATATCGTTCATCCTATTATAGAGGATAGTATTACTGGATATCTTAACAACCGGGGCAATTGGATTTCCCGTAGGAGTACCAAGACCCGTGGTAAATAAAACCACATTCGCTCCTGAAGCTACTTCTGCTGAAGTAGATTCTACGTCATTGCCGGGCGTACAAAGAAGATTCAGTCCCGGTTTTTTCACTTTTTCAGGATAATCCAGAACATCAGCAACAGGGGAGGTACCACCTTTCTTTGCTGCGCCTGCCGATTTGATAGCATCCGTTATAAGGCCATCTTTAATATTTCCCGGAGAAGGATTCATATCAAAGCCAGAACCTACGGCCTCGGCTCTTTCATTATATGTTTTCATAAGGAACGAAAACCGTTCAGCGCTTTCATAATCAACACAACGGTCGCTGAGGTTCTGCTCAACCCCGCAAAGTTCAGGGAACTCAGCCAGTATTACGGAACCTCCTAATGCCACAAGCAGATCAGATGTATACCCGATTGCCGGATTTGCAGAAATCCCCGAAAAGCCATCAGAACCACCACACTCGAGCCCGATGCAAAGTTTACTCAGCGGAGCTGGCTCGCGTTTGTACTTATTTGCCTGCACCAAACCGGCGAAGGTCAGTTTAATAGCCTGCGAAAGGAGTTCAGATTCTGTTCCTATTTTTTGTTGTTCAAGGATATAAAGCGGTTTGCTGAAATTAGGGTCCCTTTTCTTTATTTCTTCTTCAAGTATTTCTACCTGGGCATTCTGACAACCGAGGCTTAACACCGTCACTCCTGCTACGTTGGCATTTGTAATATATCCGGCCAGTAGCCCGCAAAGAGCTATCGCATCCTGACGTGTGCCTCCGCAACCACCTGAGTGTGTAAGGAACTTGATACCATCGACGTTGGGAAATAGTCTCTCGGAAGATGGGGTAACACCAATCTCTTCCAATGGCATATTGAGGAGAGAATCAACGTCCTTTCCGGATTTGTAAAGCTCAATAAGCTGCTTTGCCTGGTTGGCATATGTTTTATTTCTGCCATACCCCAACTGATTGACAAGGGCTTCCTCCAGAACTTCCAGATTGCGGTTTTCGCAAAACACCATCGGTACTACAAGCCAATAATTTCCTGTTCCTACACTGCCATCTGCCCTGTGATACCCGTAGAATACCTTCGATTGCCATTTACTGACATCGGGAGCGTTCCATTCAGTCCTTCGTTCACCTATAGAAAAGCCGCTTGCCGCATGCTTTATATTTTCGGTAGATAATAAACCACCCCGATGAATATCAGATTGAGCCTTCCCAACGAGTACGCCGTACATTGTTACTTCAGCTCCGATTGCCAGGAACTCCTGGGCAAACTTATGTTTAGCCGGAATCTTTTCCTGAATCTGATATTCCTCACCTTTGTAACTTACAACTTCACCAGGATTCAGGTCCGTTAACGCTACCAGGACATTGTCGTCTGGATGGACCTTTAATACTTTCTGTTTCATCTTGTAATTTATTGATTATTTCTTAGGTAATTGTAGCAGCAGCCAGTTTGTAAGGTCAGTAGCCGCTTTGTAGTTTTCATATTCAGCCGGAATCTTTCTTCCGTCTACATATTCGTTGTAGAACCAGGGGTCCCCTATTGCAAAAACAGTACCCTTTCCAATTTTGGCTGTAGCCATGATTATGTCTTTCCCTTCAGTAAATGCTGCTTTTGCCGGGGCAGAAACACTGATGGTACTAATTTCCTTAATATACACCTTCTTCGATGTCTTAAAAATTGGATGTGCGGCAGGTATGTTAAAAGCTCCGGTTTCATACTCGCTTCCCTTAACAGCATTTCGCAGATCTCCGTTAAAACGAATCCCAAAGCGACCGGCAAGAGTATTAAAATTCCTGAGCTCGCAGTTTGCCGGATCATTTGCCATTAAAACAAGTACTCCTCCGTTTCTAACCCAGTTGTACAATACATCAGCATCCTTTGCCGATACGAAGTTTGGTTTTGCCGTTTCCTTCTCCGTATCAGGATCTACAATAATGTAGACATCCGTATTTTTCAGATTTGCGGCAGAAGGAGCCGCTGTCAGACTATTGGTCTTCGCACCAGTATAATTAAAAATATTGCCCCAGAACCAGAAGCCACTGTTCGCCTGGTCGTCCCACGTATAATGGTAACGAACATCTTTGCCGGCAGGCCCCTTTTTCCATTCGTTATTGAAATAGTAATCAAGGGTGACCGTTTTTCCTTTCCCGGTTTTAGGGATAGCTGCCAGCTCCATTTCATTGGCAGCCAGCATAAAAGAGCCTACCCCTTTCGGATCGTTGGTAATCACCTTTTCACTCATGTAATACTCGAAGCTGCCGTCGCGATATGGCTTTCCTCCAAGTCCCGAAACACTTACCGTACCTTTAAGATTTATTTTGTCGGCATCAACCGTTTCAATAAATTCATTCTGAATACCTTCATACCCTTTTTTTGCCACTTTCAAATACGAGGAAGGCAAATAACCCATGCGGACACCTTTTGCAAACGTGTAAACAAACATACTCGAAGCAGAAGATTCAAAGTAATTTCCTTTACGTAAGGGGGCATCCATTATATCATACCAAACCCCGGATTTTGGGTCCTGCACTTTCTGCACGGCATTGGCGAAGCGTCCCAGGATATCGATTAACTGCTTTTTGCCAGGATGGTTGGCAGGAAAATACTCAATAGCATCGACTAGAGCCATACCATACCAGCCCATGGCCCGGGCCCAAACATGTGCCGAAAGTCCGGTAGTTTTATTAGCCCACTGCTGTTGTTTAGATTCATCCCATCCATGATACATCAGTCCGGTTGCAGCATCACGCGAATGCTTCTCCATAAAAACGAATTGGTTGGTTATATCATTAAAGGCCGCGGTATCACCCATCATTGCCGAGTATTCGGCATAAAAAGGTTGTCCCATATATAGCCCATCCAGCCACATCTGATAAGGATAGATCTTTTTATGCCAGAATCCTCCCTCATTTGTACGCGGATGCGTATTAAGCTGATTACGTAGTATTTGAGCGGCTTTCAGGTACTTCTCCTGGCCGGTTACCCGGTATAAAAGCAAAAGAGAACGCCCGTTCTTTACATTATCAATATTGTAGGATTTCTGCTCGTATGTGCGGATCGTGCCGTCATTCTGAACAAAGAAGTCCATGCTCTTTTTAATATATTCAAAATACTTCCGGTCGGCAGTTCTTTGCCAGATAGAAGAAACCCCTTCAAGCAAAACTCCCTGATCGTAAGTCCATTTAAACGGTCGCCCCACCCAGAGGGAATCGCTCCAGATATCCATGACCGTAGCAGCCATTCTTTCCGACAAGGGCTTTGTCTGACCATACGAGCTGACTACCTGAGCAATCAAAAGCAAGCTAAAGAAGGATATTATGCTAATTCTTTTCATATGATTCTATTTAAATTTCAGTGCTTTTTTCTTTGCACCGAAGTTAAACTCTGCCACATTCTTCACATTCTTTGTGTTGGTATCTGATACAGTAATATCGGCACTGCGGTCTCCGTTAATCGAAAACAACAGATCGCTGCTATCATTAAAGGATATACCCTCAAAATACAACGAATTACTGTTCAAAATATTGACTACAGGCTTCGTCTCCCTGGTAATTAAACGAATATTCTTTAACCGAATCTGGCCTGCTTCCTCCATTTCAACACCTTTCTTTGCCTGCAATGTCATATTTTCCAGGTAAATATTGTTGATATTCATCTCTGGAAGACCTCGTACAAAGATGGCCTTTTCAGCGCCGTCACATACCACGTTATTTACATAGAAGTCTTTAAACTGAGGGGTAGCCTCCGTAACGGGAAGCTTAACAACCTTCGGAGCCTCTCTCTGCTCGCCCGTAAGCGGGACAGGGTCTTTCGCTTCATAGTACATATCAAAGAGAATTGCTTCTCCCACAATATCTTTCATTCCGATATTCCTGATATAAACTTTTTCAACAACGCCACCTCTTCCCCGGGTTGTTTTAAACCGCAGGCCGATATCGGTTCCAATAAATGTACAGTCCGTTACGAAGAGGTTACGTGCGCCCCCTGACATTTCGCTTCCGACAACGAAGCCGCCATGGGCGTGATAAACCGTACAGTTTCTCACAAGGACATTTTCAGTAGGCATTCCTCTCTTCCGGCCTTGTTCATCACGTCCTGATTTAATACAGATCCCGTCGTCGCCAACATCAAAAACGCTATTCTCGATCAGAACATTTTTGCATGATTCCACGTCAATACCGTCGCCATTCTGCGCATACCACGGGTTTTTTGCAGTTATGCCACGTACCGTCAGGTTCTCGCACATCAAAGGATGAAGGTTCCACGCCGGAGAATTCTGAAATGTAACCCCTTCCAATAATACCTTATTACATTTAGTAAGCACAAGAAGGTTAGGACGCAGGAAGTCTTTGATCTCCTCATAATCCTTCACCGTCTTACCCGGAGCAATAACTCCTGCTCCTTTTATTTTCGATCCTGCAAGTGAGCTTTCAGTCGGATACCAGATCTTTTTATCATCACTCAAAGCACCTCCCGATGCCAATAGCTTCTTCCAATGAGAATCGGTGAGTTTTTCCTTTTTAACCATCCGCCAGGCATCGCCGTTACCATCGACAATACCCTTGCCTGTAATCGCTACATTAACGAGATTGGTTCCGGAAATAGGAGATTGATTGCGCACTGCTGCAAGCCCCTCCCAGTTCGTCTCAACTAATCTATACTGACTTAAGTCGCGGGTAAAAGACAGTACAGCATCACTCTGCAAATGCAAGTTGACATTACTTTTCAGCTCGACCGGACCAGTTACCCAAAAACCCGTAGGAACCAGCACAACCCCTCCGCCCTTGTTACTACATTCGGCAATGGCCTTGTTAATACTCACCGTGTTAAGAGTCACCCCATCATTCACAGCTCCGTATTTCACTATATTAAAAGTATCAGCCTTGAAGACAGGAGCCTCTACAGCCGGCAAATCAGCGATGGGCCATGATTGTGCAGTTTTATTTTGAGGAAAAGCCTTATTCAGCATAATTATCTGACAGGCAATCAGTATCGTTCCTAATATTTTTGTGTGTTTCATTCTTTAGATTTTTTCAACAGCTCTACATCTTTACAACAGCCGTAACGGCCAACAATGGTTTTTTTCGTTTAATTACCTGGTTAGTACAATCAGATTTATCAACTTTTAAAGCAATTCTACAGACTTTAAGGCGAATAAAAAATGATTTGGATGGAAATATTTACGCAATCGTTATCGGGAACGATCGAGTGTTCTGGTGGTCTTACTAAATGGTCAATCTCCTGGAATTACCGGGTCTTGATAAATTCGCAATCTTATTTTACCTGTTCCGCAATAATACTCTTGACAAGGCTGTTCATATAAACTTCTATATTATCATACCCTGTACTAAGATCCTTGCCGTTCGCATTTGCTTTGCCAGGATCAAGCTTATTAGCCGTTTCCCAATCATCCGGCATTCCGTCTCCATCAGAGTCTTTTGGCACCGCTGCCGATGCCAACGCCGGCCATCCACCAACATCGGTCTGTGAATCAATAATGCCTTTCTTCCCGGTCTTTGAACCGGTGTAAGTTACCGTTCCTGTTTTAACCTCATTTACAACGCGTGTATCTACAACATCACGCTTCAGGCTTGCTCCAGCCAAGCTAAGAACGCGACTATACGCCTCTTCAGCTGTCTGCTGAGTAATAGCTTCGGCAGAAAATGCATTGCTCTGCTTAGCATTCGCCAGAACAACACCGGGAGATATATCGACACCTCCACTCCAGTTATCGGCAGTTACAGCAGCATTGCCATAAACATAATTACCAGAGACATAAAAAGAACCATATCCAGGAGGATAGTTCGCTAAATCTGTCTCCATGGAAATCTGCATTATTCTTTTGGTCTTGCTGCTTTCAGTACCGGGACCTGGTTTATAATAATTCGCAACAAGATTATACTGCCCGTTTTCTCCCCCGTAAGCGCTGTTGCTGCCCCAGTTATAGATCACGTTGTTACGGTAATCCACAAGGTCAGTCCCAAAAGGACTTTTCCCCGTCCCTGATCTGCTGCCTCCATCAAACCTCGGATTACGGCTATTGTGATGTGCCAACAGATTATGATGAAATGTAGCATTACGACCGCCCCAGATGGCCCCGTATCCATGGTCGTCCTTCTCGTGAAAAGACTTATTGAGGCTTTCCGACAAAATGCAGTACTGCATAGTAAAATCTTTATTAGCATAGAATGAACTGCACTCATCAATAGACCAGCTCATGGAGCAATGATCAACGATCAGCTTTTCACAATTTCGACCCCACAAAGCATCCTGTTCATTCTGAGTAAGATCACCCATCCGGAAGCGTAAGAAACGAACAATAACATTATTTGCTGCAATGTTCATCTCATAGTCCTGGATACATACGCCATCTCCCGGCGCCGTTTGTCCTGCGATGGTAACA
>DALYUO010000145.1:0-2604 GCA_031981225.1 Pararcticibacter sp. | reverse complement strand
TTTTGATCTGAAGCCTGCTTTTCAACTTTATATTTCCTGAGACCTCAAACACGATAATCCTTGAGCCGGTAGCATTTATAGCTTCCCTGAGACTGCCGGCACCCGAATCGTTCAGGTTAGTCACCTTTATTACTTTACCCCCCCTGCCTCCGGTGGTATTTTTTCCATACCCTTCAGCGCCGGGGAAAGCGATAGCGACTTCATTAACAGGAGTCGGCTTTGGGTTGTTCGGATTATCAACCTTCTCTCCTGCTTCAGTATGAGCAGAGCTTTTTTTACAGTTTGAAAAGAACAAGGCTAACGACACTCCTGCAACCAGAAACAATGTTTGTTTTAGATCCATAATCGCTTTACAAATTTTATTATTAAACAGAAGAGGGTGCATTTGATACACCCTCTTCTGTAGTAAAAGATAAAAATCCTTTTTTATTAACGCCATCTTAAATCACCAACCCCGGCTGCCTTCAAAGTAAGATTACCTAAGGTAAAATCACCTTGAGCGACATTCGCAAATTGCGGATCCAAAGAGGTGAATGTTCCTGTATCATTTTTAGCATTGCTTACAGTACTTTGCGTAAAGTTAGGAGCATTAAAATAATTGTTATTGGACATCGTCGTGATAGTCGTCGAAGGCTGATTGCTATAATAACCATTTGTATTAGCTATCAGATTTTTAGTAAAATGAATCTGATGTGATGCCAGACGAATATACAGATACCTGCGGGAAGCCCCCGTGGAAACACTATTAAACGTATTCGTCCTAATGGTCACGATGCTCGTTTCCGCTGGGAAGTTCGTAGAGCCATTAGCATCCATCCGGAATAAGTCTCTCTCTGCGGCACTGCTGTATACTGTGTTGTTTTCAAAAAGAAATGTTTTTGCCAAACCGGTTCTAAAGTCAATGAAGTCTCCACCTGAACACTCAATATGGTGAATAACGTTTTCCTTAAATGTAACAGATTCAATCAAGGCCTTCACGTTCACATACATCAACCCTTTCACGTAGTTCTTAATTTCACAATTTTCGACGTTCAGAGGCGCATAAGCATCGTTTAAGGCTTCATCATATATGATTGTCTGGTTGCTATTAAGGGAACCTGTACCATCAAGTATCAGATCCTTCAAAGACACACCTGCATTTCCTTTTATTCTCAAAACAGCCCCTTTTATTACCGGCCGCTGACTCGGGCTTGCAGCTTTGATCGTGATCGATTTACTAACTGTTACATCTGCATTCACGGTATACTCGCCTGCCTTGATGTCGAAAATAGCATCTGCGTCCGCATTTGCTATTAAACTCGCTAGGTCTTCTCCTGGTGATACAATAACAGCCCCACCCAGCGTTGTGAATGTTCTGGTACCTCGTATTTTGGTGCCGTTATGTAAGGTCGCCGTATAGGTAGTTCCGCGTGTCAGTCCTCCAACAGTTGCCTCCCCTGCAGCTATCTCTGCCGCAGTAACAGTATGCTGAATAGTACCTGGTGTTATTGTAATCGAAGTTGCTGTTTGACCGGCAGGCCAGTTGAGCGTTACTGAGGTAAACGTCAATTTTTCGAGTACAACTTCTTCAAGGATTTGCTCTGCATCTGTGGTAAAATCAACCGTCATCCATTTCGACTCGTCAACGCCCTCACCAAGTGCCTTCACCCTAGCAAAATATTTAGTCTGGCCATCTAATGCGGTAACGGTGTAAGGAACCTGACCAGAGGTGATCCCTTTAAATGTTTTCACCGCTGTACCTGTAAAATCGGCATTATCGAATATCTCTAACGTATACGAATGGGCATTGTTGACCGCTTTCCAGCTCAATAGCACGCCCGTTCTGTTAACTACGGTCGCACTTAAATCAGTCGGTGAAAGCAGTCTATTGAAATCCAGAGTGGTTATTTCGTCCATCGGATCGCTACACCCAGAAACTCCTACACCAGCGATCAAACAAAGGAATATTAAAATCTTTTTCATATCAATATATATTAGTATGAATTACTGTACGTCTAAATGTTTATTATCTAACAACGCGTTAGAATTATCGATAAAGTATTGCCAGATCGGCCATACCTGCTGCTTATTAGGACTACGGTTCTTATAAACGAGGGCATCCCAATACGTGTTCTGGTCACTACTGGAAGATAGCGTCCAGCTTTTGTTGGATGTGAATCCAAGAGAAGGATCCGGCACTGCGGTTTCTCCCATATTCAGACCATAGATCACCACACTCTCGCCGTCTGCTGCCGTTTTATAGTAAATAGTCTTCGGTACATCAACATAAATGCCCTGTCTGTTTTCAAGCTGAATCAATTTTGCCTTTGCTTCATTCAGCTTGGTTTCTAATAGATTCCAGCGTATCAAATCAGCCTTTCTGAGCATCTCGCCTGTAAATTCCAAAGCGCGCTCGCTAACAATGGCGTCAAAAAAAGCGGTTTTCGAGGCTGTCACCTGAGCCATAAATTCATCCACTTTTGCTGCGTTAGCAGGGAATGCCCTTTGGCGAACCATCTTAAGATACGGCGCTGCAGCAGCCGGCCCGTCAATTTCGTTAATTGCTTCGGCTGCCATCAGGATAACGTCTGCATAGCGCATATACATCCAGTTCAAGCCGTCGTC
>DALYUO010000144.1:0-12565 GCA_031981225.1 Pararcticibacter sp. | reverse complement strand
TAAAAAGCTTGCAGAAGAAAAATATCAGGCAGTTAAGGAGCAGTTTGAATCCAGCGACACGGGTGCTGACCAGAATCTTGACCTCTCTTTACCGGGCGAAGGATTTGAGATTGGCTCACGCCACCCCCTTTCTCTCGTGAGAAAAGAGATTGTAGAGATTTTCAAGAAGCTTGGATTTACGGTTGCTGAAGGACCCGAAATTGAAGATGACTGGCATAATTTCTCCGCCCTTAACTTTCCCGAAGAACATCCGGCGAGAGACATGCAGGACACTTTCTTCATTAACAAAGATGCGGTAAACGGCGACATCGCTTTACGTACCCATACCTCATCAGTACAGGTAAGAATGATGGAGAACGGCAAGCCTCCTTTCCGTGCCATCATGCCAGGCAGAGTTTACCGCAACGAGGCGATATCTGCCAGGGCACACTGCTTCTTTCACCAGGTAGAAGGTTTGTATGTTGACGAGAATGTATCGTTTGCAGACCTGAAACAGACGCTTTTCTATTTTGTGCAGGAAATGTATGGCGAAGGTACAAAAGTGCGCTTCAGGCCGTCCTACTTCCCTTTTACAGAACCTTCAGCCGAAATGGACATTTCATGTACTATTTGCGGCGGTACGGGCTGTCCTATGTGCAAAGGCTCGGGCTGGGTTGAAATCCTGGGATGCGGAATGGTAGACCCTAATGTGCTCGAAAACTGCGGGATTGATAGCCAGAAGTATACAGGCTTCGCTTTCGGAATGGGCATTGAGCGTATCACGAACTTAAAATATGAGATAAAAGACTTGAGATTGTTCTCCGAAAATGATGTACGCTTTCTGAAACAGTTTCAAAGCGAGGTAATATGAGGTTGAGGATAGTAATGTGCATAGGGCTTTTCCTTCTCGCCTCTTGCGGAAAGGAGGATTCGGCTATTCCTGACGTGTATGTTAATTATCGTTTTACCGATACTGACTATCAGAATGGAAGAAACGAAAATTTAGTCTATTTTGTTTCGGGACATGGAGTAGCAGGTTTAATGATCTACAAAATCTCTGACGGGAACTACGTTGCGTTTGATAGGTGCAGCACCGTTAATCCCGAGAAAAGGTGTGCAGTTATCTCTGACGAGTCCTTTACCGTTACTGACCCTTGCAGCGGTGGCAAATTTTCCATCCTCGACGGAGCTCCCGCCAAAGCGCCTGCTACCAGGGCGCTGAAACAATACGATGTATCCTTCAGATCGGGTTCTTACACTGTAATTAATTAAAATGGAAGTCGACAAAATAAGAGAGAGTATTGTACTGGCGGCAACGGAACTTTTCAGGAAATATGGTTATCATAAAACCAGTGTAAACGAAATTGCTAAAAAGGCGAAAATAGCAAAAGCGACTATCTATAAATATTTCGACAGCAAAGAGATCCTGCTTCATTTCATCCTTATGAAATATATAAGCACCAGTGTGGATGAAATGATCAGGAATTCGGATGGAGAAAATAATACTGAGGCTTACCTGAGTAAACTGATCTTCAAAACATGCCGCTTAACTTACACCATCTGCAATGAGTTCATAGGGTGGGATTTTATCCGCGAGTCGGCCAACTCGCAGGGCTTCCTTAAACTGCTTTCAGACGATCTTGAAAAATTGCTGATAAGGTCCTTCCGGGAAACCAATCTGATTAAAAACGATCAGCGCTATGCCGAGAGTCTCCGGTTCCTGATAAAAGCGAGTAAAAGTATTGTATTCTCATATGCCTTTACATCGGTGAGCGATGCCGATGTAAGGAAAAACTTCGTCAGTTTCCAGAAAGAAATACTTCCATACCTGATAAAGGCCGCGCTGAAATAAATATAGTATCAGGCCTCAAGTAGCAAGTAGCAAGATTTATGGCGATGCTCTCATAGAAGGCGAAGAAATCTATTTGAAAAAAATAAAAACCATTTTAGTTTTCAGTCTGTTTTATTGGTATATTAGCAAGAAACAACACAATTGCCATGAGTCGCGAGATATTTGAATTCTCAAAAAGGATCGACGAGCAATTTGATTTTGTTGGAAAGCCATTTACAGGATTGATTGAGTTTATTTTGCGCTTTTTTAACTAACATAATCCAATTGCTGCTTGTGCCCTCTTCAGAGAGGGTCAATATACTTATGCACTGTTAGATAACCACTGCTACTCTTTCCCGACTTTTCTTAAAAGGCACCGCTTGCTTTCTGCTGCTGATGATTGCGATAATTATCTTAATTTTGCCGGCATGAAGAAAATTCCTGCGGAAATAAAACATATTGCAAACGTTACAGTCACCGATATTGCGGAGGAAGGCAAAGGCGTAGGAAAATTTGATGATCTGGTAATCTTCATTGAAAAAGCCATCCCCGGCGACGTTGTAGATATAGAACTCCTGCGTAAGAAGAAAAGCTTCGCTGAGGCTAAAGTAAGCCGGCTCGTACAGCCTTCTGAATACCGGACAGAACCCTTCTGCCCGCATTTCGGAATCTGCGGAGGATGCAAATGGCAGCATATGACCTACGATGCGCAGCTGCAGTTCAAGCAGAAAAGCGTGACGGATGCATTAACAAGGATAGCCAAAATAGATACATCCCGTACTGAACCCATTCTCCCCTCATTTGAAACGAGGTATTACCGCAATAAGCTCGAATACACGTTCTCTAATAAGCGCTGGCTTACTGATAACGACATTCTGAATAATGGTGATGCAGAGATGAATGCCCTGGGCTTCCATGTGCCTTTGCGATTTGATAAAATCCTGGATATCGAAACATGTTATCTTCAGACGGATCCTTCAAATGAGATCAGAAACAGTATCAGGGACTTCGCTCTTAGAAATAACATTTCGTTTTACGACCTTAGGAATCACGAAGGGGCTCTGAGAAATCTCATCATCCGTACCTCTACAACAGGAGAGCTGATGATCATTGTGGTTTTCGCTTATGCTGCTCCCGACGAGGTAGAGAAAACCATGCTCTTTGTACAGGAGAGATTTCCGCAAACAACCTCCCTTCTTTATATCCTGAATCAGAAAAAGAACGACACGATATTCGACCAGGATGTAAAAGTATTTTCAGGGAGGGATTATATACTCGAAGAAATGGAGGGCCTTACCTTTAAAATCGGGCCTAAATCCTTCTACCAGACTAACTCGCTGCAGGCATACGAGCTGTACAGCATTACGCGGCAGTTTGCGGAGTTTAAAGGTGATGAACTGGTATACGATCTCTATACAGGGGCGGGTACAATCGCAAACTTCGTTGCCCGGCATGTAAAAGAAGTAATCGGAATTGAATACGTGCCTTCGGCTATTGAAGATGCCCGTATAAATTCTTCTCTTAACGGCATTAAAAACACGACCTTCTATGCGGGTGATATGAAGGATGTTCTTTTGCCCGACTTTGTAAACGGGCATGGCAAGCCGGACGTGATCATTACCGACCCTCCACGCGCAGGGATGCATCCGGACGTAGTGCAAAGGCTCCTTGAAATAGAAGCGCCGAAAATCGTTTATGTAAGCTGCAATGCAGCAACGCAGGCAAGGGATATAGCCATATTAAAAGAGAAATACAGTGTTTCGAAAATACGTCCTGTTGATATGTTTCCACATACGCAGCATGTAGAAAATGTTGTTCTGCTGGGACTCATTAAATAACGGCGTATTAAACATAATAAAGAAGCTTCAAACAGCGAAAAATGGATCTAAAGGATTTAATGAACCAGCAGGAAGATGGCGAGGCAGGCAAAAAGGAGAGCCCTCTTAAGAGCCTTGAGAAAGACCTTGAGCTTTACAGTGAATCGATAAGAGAAGTATCTACTGAAATCATGGTAGAAGGGCTTTCAGCCTGGCCCATTTTCGTAGCTCACCAGCATAAAGTAGACCTGGGAGAACTTGTTCTCGACAAAGATGAATTGAATACCAGCTGGAGCATTCATGCCTCCACACTGGAGGAGTTCATTGAAAAGGGCATCATTCACCCTGAAAAGAAAGATCGCTTCATCAAGCACTTTAAAAGGCCGGAAGATTTCATGTGTCTCTTTGTAATAGTGCCCGAAGGTGCTAACTTCGTGTTTTATCCCTATAAATAAAATGAACCAGCCATTAATCATATTAACCCCGTCGCAGATCCAGCAGAAAATAACCCGCATTGCTTACCAGGTTTGGGAAGATAATATCGATGAACCTGAAATTATTATTGCAGGGATTATAGAATATGGATTCGTCATTGCGGGCCGTCTTAAAGCCGAGCTTGAAAGAATCTCGGATATTAAGATCACGCTGATAAAGATCTCACTCGACAAAAACAGTACACATCTGGAAGCTACTACGGATTCGCCAATTGACCAGTGCCGCAATAAGGTGGTCATAGTTATTGACGATGTCATCAATACCGGTCGCACGCTGGCGTATGGTATCGGGCTTTTCCTGGAGATTCCCCTGAAAAAATTACGGACGGTGGCGCTGGTTGAAAGAAGCCACAGAATTTTTCCGGTATCTCCCGACTATGTTGGGACCATGCTCGCCACAATAACGAAAGAGCATGTCGACGTTCTTCTGGACGACAATAACCGGGAAAAAGACGCTGTTTATTTGAGCTGATGAAGGTCTATAGCAGAGGCCAGCTTTTCGGCCGAAAGATTTATTCCTTCGGCTATAAGTTGCGCCTGTTTATAGAACGGCTCACGCTCCTTTAACTTTTCTGCAATAAAATCAGTCAATGCGGGACCTTTATGATCTTTTAGGACCGGACGTTCCTCGTCGGCAGTCTCCAGCCTTTTGGCCAGCGCTGCGGGAGGCAAAGAAATGTATACCGTAAACCCGTTTGCATTCATCCAATCCATATTATCGAAGTAGCATGGAGCTCCACCACCCGTTGCAATCACTACGTCGTCAGGAAAACCGGTCGTTTGAAGAATATCCTTTTCTGCCTTTCGGAACGCATCCTCTCCAAGCTCTTTAAAATAGAGGGGCACGGTTTTACCGGTAACATCTTCAAAAACCTTATCGAGATCCAGAAAGGGAATGGACAGCCGGGTAGCGAGCTTACGCCCTAATGTTGTTTTACCGCAACCCATAAAGCCGACAAGGAAAATCCTCATAACTCTCCCTGCCTCTTTAAGTGTATATAATCAGTTACGGGAGGCTTAATGCCATTTATTCTAAGCTGAGTTAAAGTTAACGCCATCTTATTGATTGTGTCTGAAATATTTAGTTTCGAGATCCTGATAAGACGGCAGTGAATGATAATGCCATTTATCTATCACTTCGCCATTCTTAAGCAAGAGCAAGCCTGGGTTCGCCCTGACCATGCTTTTTAGAGGCACCGCATCCGCATAAAAAGTTTCCATAATCAGATTATGCTTTTTACTGAACCCTGCTGCCTGCTCTGCAGAAGCAGAGGTGAGCAGAACAGTACGTATATTATAGTTTTCAGCAGCGTTTATGGTTATGGCATTAAGGTCTCCGACTGCCTTTTCATTCGCATGATTCAGATCGTAAGCCACGATAACCAGATTATAGTAAGGGTTCTCAATGATTTCGCTGGTATAATCCGTGCCCTGGCTATCTGAGATCCTGAGGTCTTTAATTTTAGCCTGATATCCCTGTTTGATCAGCTTATTCTCCGGCTCGCCGGTGATCTCCCAGTTTGCATCTTTCCAGATCTCAGTTTCAAGATATTCCTTATCAGTCATCTTTTTAGTTTCGCCGGTCTTTTTATTCTTAAGAGTATAATTGATCTCATAAACATCCTGTGGCGCTCCCGGAGGGATCCTCATATATGCAGGAAGGTTCGCGCCCTTATGGTATGGAAGAAAGTCGATCACAGGAAGGAAATTATAGGTATAAATGCCTGATCCAAAAGAAATGAGGGCCACAATAAACACCAATACATTCATCACCTTCTCCCCGAAAACAGGATATATCTTTTTTCGTTTGATGAAAATAACGAGAATAAAAACCAGAAGTATTAGGTCCTTGCTGAAAGACTGCCACGGTGTAAGGGGAATAGCGTCACCAAAACAACCGCATGTTTTTACCACATCAAAAGCAGCCGACCAGAAAGTAAGGAAAGTAAAAAATATGATCAGCAGCAGAAGCCCCCAGCTCACCTGCTTTGCTTTGTACCCCAGCAGCAGCGCTGCACCAAAAATCATTTCGAGAGCACAGATAAAGATAGAAAGCTCTACAGAGTAATCATTAAGAAAGGTAGTATGAAATACCTCAAAATACTCCTCCAGTTTATATCCAAAGCCCAGCGGGTCGTTCGCTTTTATTAATCCTGAGAATATAAAAAGTACTCCCACAAATATCCTAGAAAACCAAAGCAAATAATCGGGTCGTTTATTTAATCGCTGTAATGCTGTCATGCTATTTAATTTATTATGAAAAAATCAGACATGGCTTTTTGCATTCCTGATTTTTATTCTTTTTCCCTGATACATACTTTATATTCCCGCCCCGCTACTCAACCTGCAACTCTACTTTCAACTCTCAACTTTGAACTCACAAACCTCAACCTTCAACACGCAACCCGCAACTCATACCCCCAACTTAATCAACGCAAACGCCGAATAATTCAGCATATCCTGATAATTCGCTTTTATTCCTTCAGAAGCCACCGTTTGCCCTTCGTTATCTTCAATCTGTTTTACACGCAGAAGTTTCATAAGTATCAGATCGGTTAGTGAGCTGATACGCATATCGCGCCATGCCTCGCCATAGTCGTGATTTTTGGCAAACATCAGATCTTTCGTCTCTTTCACAATACCGTCATAGAGCGTTTCCACCTGATCGGCTGGAATATCCGTGGGATGCGTCTCGTCCATTTCCATCTGCATCATGGCGATGATACAATAGTTGATAATTCCGATATACTCCGAAGTGATGTCCTCTCCTACTTTTGATACTTTTTTTTCCTCAAGCGTACGGATCCTCTGTGCCTTAATAAAAATCTGGTCGGTAATAGAACTTAAACGAAGGATGCGCCATGCCGTTCCGTAGTCTTTGGTCTTTCTAATAAAAAGATCCTTGCATTTTCTGATCACTGAATCGAATTCCTCTGAAGTATTATGTCCCAAAATATTTTGAATATTTGATTAAAAGATGAATAAACCGGTATTTTGTGTTTTATGTGCGATAAAAATACAGTTTTTCAGGAAAAGAAAACGATTAATGCGGGAGGCAGGCTATTAGATTTTTCGGAGCCTAAAGTAATGGGGATACTGAATATCACTCCTGATTCATTTTATCCGGATAGCAGAACACAAACCGTAGCTGCCGCTTTAGTGAAGGCAGAAAAAATGCTTTCTGATGGAGCAGCCATTCTTGATATCGGAGCTTATTCCTCACGGCCCGGAGCTTCTGATATTCCGCCGGATGAAGAACAGGCACGCTTGCTTCCAGTCGTTGCAGCTATAAAACGGCAATTTCCCCAGGCAATACTGTCTATAGACACATTTCGCGCATCGGTAGCAGAGGCATCAATTGCCGAAGGGGCCGACATTATCAACGACATTTCGGGAGGAGAACTCGACCCTTTAATGTTTGAAACAATAGGCCGGTTGCAGGTTCCGTACATCCTGATGCACATGAGAGGCACCCCGCTAACAATGACTTCATTAACTCAATATGACGACATCTTTAAAGAAATAATGCAGTATTTCTCCAGCAAGCTTACCGTCCTCAGTAGCCTGAATGTTCACGACATTATTCTCGACCCAGGTTTTGGATTCGCAAAAACGGCCGATCAGAACTTCCGTTTACTGAACAACCTTGAGCTTTTCAAAACAACCGGTCTGCCGGTTTTGGCAGGCTTATCCCGTAAAAAAACTATCTGGCAAACACTGGGCGTCAGCAGCAACGAGGCTTTAAATGGCACTACAGTTTTAAATACGGTAGCTTTGATGAAGGGAGCAGACTTATTACGCGTTCACGATGTAAAAGAAGCAATAGAAGCAGTTAAGCTCGTATCCTCTCTTTCGCACAGTTCTGAAGATGGCAACAACTAACACACATATTTATTTTTCTTTTTAACCGAACCTAATTCTGATTGTTTCGTACAAAAGAGAGCCGCTCTAACACCGCAGACGTAATGGTTCATTCAGATATAACCGAAGCTAACAGGCTTAAGACATTACAGGAATACAACATATTAGACACAGAAGCTGAAGCTCAGTTTGATTCTATCACGCGTCTTATATCCTATATCTGCAAAACACCCATTGCTTACATTTCTTTCATTGATGAGAACCGACAGTGGATTAAATCGGAGACCGGCCTCAATATAAAAGAAACTTCGCGAAGCTCGGCTTTCTGTAACTATACTATACAAAAGGATACACTGCTCGAAGTTTCCGACCTGACAAAGGATGACAGGTTCTTCCGCAACCCTTTTGTGACGAATAACCCACATTTTAGGTTTTACGCAGGAGCACCCATAACGTCAGCCGAAGGTTACCACATAGGGACGCTGTGCGTAATGGATTACGAACCCAGACATCTTAATGAACAGGAAAAGGATGCTCTGAAAATCTTGTCGAATGAAGTGATGTCGCACCTGGAAGTGCGAAAAAAGAATACTGAACTTCAGCAGATGCTTGACCAGGCACGGCAATTTCAGGATCTTTTTAACAATTCCAATGAAATTCATTGCATCACTGATTCTGAGGGTAGAATTGACTTTATAAACACCTCCGTCCAGCTTCTTATCGGATATACAGCAGACGAGATGCTTGGGAAAACGATATGGGACTTTTCTGTACCTGGTGAACGGGAGAGGGTAATGCCCGAAGTCTATAAGGCTATATCATTAGGCCAAACTCACTTTCAGGTAGAAACAAGAGTGATCACCAAAGGCGGCCCCATCAGGTGGTTTGAATGGTCGGACGTGATCATGAACGGAAGATGGCTCGTGAACGGGAGGGACATCACAGCCCGGAAAGAGACAGAACTAAAAATTCAAAACCTCTCTATCGCGGTAGAAAAATCTCCTGCTGGTGTTGTTATCCGTAACGAAAGGAACGAGATCTCCTGGATGAATGAGGCAGCTGAGAAAATAATTGGCTACCAGTTGGAGGAACTACAAGGCAAGATCTTCGGGGATCTGCTGATTGGGGAAAAAACCGACTTATCCGTTCTTAAATCTGCAAAGCAGGCTTTGCTTGAAAAAAAGCCCTATGAGATAGAGATCGTGGTTTATAAAAAAGATGGCACGCCGATCTGGGTATTCATATCAAATAGTCCGCTTTTCAACGCCGATGGCAAACTGGAAAGCCAGATTGGGATAATTGTAGACATCACATTAAGGAAGCATGCGGAACAGCAACTGATTAAAACCCGGCAGGATGCCATTGATCTGAGCAAGTCGAAAGAACAGTTTCTGTCGGTCATGAGCCACGAAATGCGCACGCCACTGAATGCTGTTATTGGATTAACAAGGATATTAAAGGAGGAAGACCCGCTCGAGCGGCAGAAAGAGAATTTAAACATACTGGAGTTCTCCGCACAAAATCTACTTTCACTCATCAATGATGTTCTTGATTTCACCAAGATAGAAACAGGGAACATGCAGTTGAATTCTGCACCATTGGAGGTGAATAAGCTTGTGTCACAGACAATAGAGTCCCTTAGCTTTAAGTCCTGCGAAAAAAACCTGAGGATAACCTATTATATAGATCCTCTCATTCCGAAAGTTATAACCGGAGATTCTACCAGGCTCTACCAGATATTTATGAATCTGTTAGGAAACGCCATCAAATTTACCGAACGTGGTTCCGTAATGCTAAAGCTGTTCGTTGAGGCTGAAGATGAGGACTCGGTTTCAATCCGGTTTGAAGTTCATGACACCGGAATTGGCATAAAAGAGGATAAGTTAAAGACTATCTTTGATGCGTATACTCAGGCCGAAAGAGATACCTCAAAAAAGTATGGAGGTACAGGGTTGGGACTAGCGATCACAAAAAAGCTGATCGAACTACACGATTCCACTATTGAAGTTCAAAGTACGCCCGGAAAGGGAACAACATTCAGCTTTGTGATCAGATATCTGAGAGCTAATAAAGATACCGTACCCGCTGAAACAAATATAAACCTTGATGAACCTATCGATGGCTGTATCCTGGTAGTGGATGATAATGCAATGAATCGCCTGCTTGCCGGGAAAGTACTTGGGAAATGGCTCACAGAAATTGACTTCGCAGAGAACGGCCTGGAAGCTGTTGAAAAGATAAAAGACAAGGACTATGATCTTGTTCTGATGGACATACATATGCCTGTGATGAATGGACTGGAAGCAGTTAAAACAATAAGGGAGCTTGGCGACGATAAATTCGTAAAACTACCAATCATTGCACTTACTGCAAGCGTCCAGAGGTCGGAAGAAGGACGATTCCTGCAGGCGGGAATGAATGACTTCGTACTTAAGCCTTTTGAACCAAAGGATCTGTATAGAAAGATCCGCGCTCATATTTTGTGACATCTTCCTAAAATTCCTATCTTGTGGACATCGTAATTGTCTCACATTTCAAGCATCAGCATAAAGAATAGTATGGACCGGTTTGACCTTAGTTTCCTCCATCTTCGTTTCCTGGATATTGTGGATATCATCCTGGTAGCATTTATTATATATTATATCTACAACCTTATCAGAGGTACCATTGCCGTAAATATAGTTTTAGGCCTCATCATTATTTACCTGGTATATCTGGTTACCGAACAGCTTCAAATGCGTCTGCTCAGCAATATACTGGGGGGATTTGTCAGCGTCGGTTTTTTGGCTCTCATCATTGTCTTTCAACAGGAAATTCGGCGGTTTTTGTTACTCATAGGCAAGAACGCGGCTTTACACAGAAATAAACTTTGGAAAACACTTCTTTCAGGAAAAAAAGAGCTGGAGAAAGAGGCGAGTTTCACCTCCGTTAAACCTATTATCGATGCCTGCAAAACCATGCAAAGCAGCAGGACGGGCGCTTTGATCGTCTTTGCCAAGTACTTTGACGACCAGTACTATCAGAATACCGGCGAGCCGATCGACGCAGTGGTTTCCAAACGTCTTATAGAAACTATATTCAGGAAGAACAGCCCCCTTCATGACGGAGCTGTAGTGATCTCTGAGGGGAAAATAAAATGCGCCAGCTGCATATTACCCGTTAGTGATAATATTAAGCTTCCTCCGCAGTTTGGACTGCGCCATAGGGCTGGTATTGGGATTACAGAAATGAGCGACGCTGTTGCTGTGATCGTTTCTGAAGAAACCGGCCAGATTGCTTATGCCAAGCAAGGCAGAGTGCGCATGGACGTTACTTTCCGCGATCTCGAAAAACTGCTGACGAGAGATATATAGCCGATATCAAAAACTCCCTACTTGCGTTTGAGCCTGCTGTGCCCAGTCAATGATCAGCAGCTTTTGGACCTCATTGAGCTTCGCTCCCCTGTGAATAAGCAAATAACTATTCAATGGCATTTCATCTTCCTTAATTACGTCTGCAGTCTCTTCCAGCTTATGAGCAGCCTTTTTAAGAGGATAAGTTTTAAATTCATCAAAGTTTAGCTCTCTTTTTCCCTCTTTAACATGGTTAGCAAGCCACCATCCCACAGGCTGGATATTGGTATACCAGGGATAAACAGTTGTGTTACTGTGACAATCATAACACGAGGTTTTTAAAACAGCCAGAACTGTATCAGGCACGTCGACGACATTTTGCAGGGCATGCTTACCGCCAGACACACCTTTATTTTCTTCCGGCCTTATGAACTGAATAACCAGCAACAGGCCAATTATAACATACAAGATCTTTTTCATGATCATTAAATTTAAGTATCAGATGAATATTTACTTTTTATCCTTCTTAGCCACTTCCAGACTTCAAACCACAGCACCGATACCATACCGGTTGCCAGACAAATGGATATAGCATCAAATGAAAGCGGTATTACCTTAAAAAACTCCGCGGCAAAGGGCACATACAGAATAGCTACCAGGAGAAGGACCGTTACAGACAAAGCGGCTGTCATTAAATAATTCCGGTTGTTGAAGCTGCTGGTTAGCGGATAATAAAATGACCGGTTTACCAGTGAAAGGAAAATATTAGCTATAATGAGCGTGGTGAAAACCATTGTCCGAGTGCTTGCTTCGTCGCCTCCCATTCTTACGTTTAGCTGGTAGACGAATAATACACCCATTGTAATTACAAGACCCTGAATAATGCTGACCGACATTTCGTGCCACAACAGGAATGTAGTACTGAAAGGCCTGGGCGGGCGCTGCATGGTATCTTTCTCCATCGGTTCGTTCTCATAAACAATGGAACAGGTAGGCCCCATGATCAACTCAAGAAATATAACATGTACAGGTGTAAGGATATTGGGATAGATCCAACCGAGAAAAAGAGGAAGCGATACAGCGCCGATAATGGGTATATGAATGGAGATAATATATTGTATAGCCTTTTTAAGGTTCGCATAGATCTTTCTCCCCATAGCAACAGCGTCGAGCATCTTCGAAAGGTCGTCATCTGCTATAATCAACGCGGCGGCGCTCTTCGCAATTTCAGTCCCCCTTTGGCCCATAGCT
>DALYUO010000143.1:2768-12658 GCA_031981225.1 Pararcticibacter sp. | reverse complement strand
ATACCGGGGGCGAAGGCTGGTATAACGAGTGTGAAGGCGAAATGGTCTGGGGGGGGTACTGGTTTGCCGGTCATGCGTCTCTTTCCGTCTCCGGGTCAGATTTTAAATAGACGCCCCAAATGTTCTATTATCCTATAATTCGTCTCTAAAAGTCCCGTGCATTTGTCTTTGCCCTAACGAGTAGTTCATCCTTCACTGCACTCCAATCAGAAACTTTTACTTTGTCGCTTTCACGATCTCCGATACATCTTTCTGTCCACTCAGATACTTAATCAGGTGTCTTTTTTCCGAGTAAACAAAGATTGCAGGAAACTTGTCAGGCCCAAACTTTTGAACAAACTCGGGTTTATAATCGTGAAGAATCGTCACTCCGGGTTTTCCATTAAGGAACCGGCCGTACGACGACATAAACTTGAGAATAGCAGGCTTTGTATCCATCGAGACAAGATAAAAAACAACATTCTTGAAATCGGCATACCTCCTACCTATATCCTGCATCTCATGCTGACAATGATCGCATGTAACATCAAAAAAAATAAAGATTATCTTTTTGTTATTTATGAGATCACGCTGCGTAAATGAGCGCCCATCCATTGTTTGAAAGGTAAAATCAGGAATAACAGGAGAAGGCTTGTACTGCGCGAAAGCCGCCTGACAAAAGGTGATCAAAAGAAAAACACTGAGGTGGTATATAAGCCTGGATTTCATATTCGAGTGTATTAAAGCAAAAATGGTAATTTTTACGCATTTAATAATATAGCCCAAAGAAAGTTCCCTCTTTTTTCGCGCATGACTATCATGCGCATCAAATGGATAGGAAATAACAAAGGGGGAAGCACTTGCATCCCCCTTTTGTTCTAAAAAGAGTAATATCTACTCTGAGATCGATCAAACTAACGTGACTACTCCATTAGGCTTCCAAACAAACCTGTAAAATAGATCGTACTCCTGTCCACGCTTTTAAACTGGCTCAAAATGCCCAATTGAGGCACATCGTAATAGTCGATAAAGAAGCGATCCTGTGCAACTACATCTGTAATAGGCTTCATGAAAGTCTTAATGACATTTGCATTGGCCTGTGCAGTTATACTTGTATTAAGGGGCTGTGCAGTGAACTTAAAAACTCCATCTGCTGTCTTTGTGAAGGTATATGGAAACTGTCCGAGGTAAACCGAAGTACCTCTGATAAAATAAATATCCAAAGTCATGGTTTTAGCCTGCATATTCATATTAAAATCAGCTACATATAAAATAAATTTATAAGAACTGTTCCACATAGCAGCATCAGCACTTAACCATAAAGAGGTAAAGGCCTGAGACCAGCCTGGAATTTGGGCATATTCAACAGGTGAAGGCAGCGAAATAAGAGAGGGAAATTCCGTTCCTAAAAGATAATGCAAGGGAATTACAGGCACCTGAGACTCTTCAACATCTATTCGCACGCCTTTGGACATTACATAAAAACCGCCCGAGGCACTATCCCAAAATAACTCCTGTATGGCAACGCCATCAATAATCAAAGGGTTTCTAAGATAAATTCCATTCGGAGTGTATGCAAAGTCCGTTCCGCCAGAAATCACGGAGTTATTTGACACATAAACAGAACCGGCATTCCGGCCTTGCGGGTTTAGGGATAATTGAGTTGCATTGGCCGATGACGTTTGGAAATATAGAAATCTTACCGACTCCAGATAGTTGGATAAAATTTCCATGGAGGCCGCAAGTTTTCCGGTCGAAAATGCGGTTTTATCCTCAGCAGAGGCTTTTATTAATTTAAGCTCGTCACCAAATCGATTTCCGGTTAGCTTAATAGTATCACCTTGCGCAGAATTGAAGGTGTAGGCTGAATCTATCGATTGCCTTTTACCAGGATTTATATATTCAAGGGATGACCCACTTTTAAATATCAGAGAAGGATTAACTCCCTGGACTACTTCCAATGAAAACTTACTTTTTGAAGGAGTCGCTGCTGACTGAAGATTATCATCTATATATAAGGTAACCTCATCACCGTTCAGATTGAGATATAGAGAATAAATCTTACCTCCTTTAGACTGAATAAAGCCTTTCCATCCGTTGGCGGAACTTTGTATCTGATCTTTAAAGCTTGTTAATGTTTCCTCGGGATTTAAAAAAGACTCTTCAACTGGAATAAACGCTTCTTCTGATTTACGACAGGAAGTAACAAACGCTGCCTGCAGAAGAAATAAAAACATGATGATATTATATCTTTTCATTTTGTTGCTCTTAAATTATGATTCAACCCTATTCAAGGGTTCCGGTAAAAAAGAAGCCAGCATTTTCAACACTTTTAGCCTGTCCAAAATAATCTCCTGCAGAATTTTTAAAATAATCAAACGAGAACCGGTCATTTTCAAAATGATTTAATAAAGGGGCCATTGCGTCTTCTATTAAACCACCGTTTGCATCAGCCTTTTCATAAGTAAACTTAAAGGACCCGTCGGATAATTTCCTGTAAGAGAATAAGTAAACGGCGTTAAACACATTCGGCGACCGTGGAAGGACTAGCGTTAACGCCATCTCCTGATAAGCAGGGTTAAAGGTCATTACAATTTCGGCCAGTGTCAAATTATAAGGCAGATTATTAGCAACTAAAGCCCGCTTTGCTTTAAAATCTGCCGACCATCCTTCAGCTTCATTGCGAGAGATAACGAAATTGCTAAAATCCACTCCTAAGGCTGCGGGGAGTGCTAAAATAGGAGCGGATGAAGAATTAAGATAAAAACTTGAATTGCCTGCCTTTACATAAAACCTTTTTGTAGTTTCATCCCAAAACAGACTCTGAAAAGAAACCCCTTTATAAGTTGCCTCTTTTTGAAGCCTCACTCCATAAACGGTATAAGCAAATGGCATCGACTGAATAACGGCGCCTCCGCCAGGCGTACTATACGTTAGAGAAAACCGGCGGGATAAAGGGTTTATCACAGACGACAGCTTCGTTCCATTGTCAAATTCAAGATAACTAAAGGGAGAACTGCTATAATTTGTGTTTGCGTTAGACTTCATCACATTAAGGGCGCCGGCTCTGTAAGCGTCGTATTCCTCTTTACTGGCCCTTACAAGCACCAATTCACTTTTTAAATGATTCCCTATCAGCTTTATTGTGTCGGTAGAAGCGGACTGAAATGAGAATTCGAAATCAGAATAACGTCCCCAACCATCTACTCCTCCATTTTGAGATCCATCTGGATCGGCTATGATATGAATATATGAATAGGTATCAAACAAGAGAGAAGGTGCCTGGATCGCTTTTAGGCGATATGTACTCTCAGAAAATGTTGTTGCTGTTTGGCTATTCAGATCCGCAACCATCTTGACTCTATCATTCGCGGAAAACTTGAATAGGAAGCTGTAGCCTTCACCTCCGTTGGTATAAAGGTACCCCTTCCAGCCATACTCATTACCGGTTAACGTTTTTTTATAGTTATCAAGCATCTCTGTCAGCCTTTCATCTGGCCTTTGACCGGACTCTGGCTCATCGTAATCCTTTTTGCAGGAGGAAAAGACACTGAGAAGTAATAAGCTATATATTATAATTTTTTTCATACTGCCCTTATTAAGGGCCGGCTGGTAGCCGGCCTATGTTATTTATTAAGTTCTTTAATTGCCAGTTCTGTTCGGGTCTGAAGGCTGTAGATGTTTATTCCCCAGGAGTTTTGAAAATAACTAGCAACCATCGCTTCTTTCTTTCTCAAAAATGATTTGCCTGTTTCACTTCCCACATTGTTCACCAGAGCATCAAAACCGACTTTTCCTTCTGTTAACATGGTAGATACCATTTCAACAAAATCTTCGTCCGCATTTGCCCGTGAGTAAGCAGTAATAAATCCGAGCTCACGGGCTTCTTCATCCTCTGTATTATACCATGAAGCGGTATACCCCGACGGAGTTATCTGTTTATATTCACGGGGGTAGAGGATTGTCTGATGAAGAATATGCGCAAACTCATGCTCTATCGTATGCAACATTTGCTTCACCACTGGAAGATTTTTTTTATCAAATTGGTTTAACACCATTAAAGTAACCTTTCTGCCGCCTTCTGCTTGTCCCAGCACAATTGTTCCGTCATTCTGATATTCGGCACTACCAACAAGTACATATTGTTTTGGGGCATACCGTTTGATAAACATATCACCTGCTTCTGCTACATATGGTTCAATCCAGATCTTTTTTACTGCTTCCATCGTCGGAATCACTTTATCTTCCATAGGTGGAACTAAAGTTTTGGAATAGTTGACTTCAAAAGGATCCCACCGGTACTTAACCTGAATATTATAAGGTTTGGTAAAGTTATCATATAACCAATTGTCGACTTGTCCTGGCTCCCAGGTATCGCCTTCCAGAAGGAGCGGAACATTTAGATTATCCTCTTTACTGCATGACACAAACAGCGACGCTGCAAATGCACAAAAAGTGCTTATTAAATATCTTAGTTTCATTTTAAAATAATTTATCTGGGGTTTAACTCAAGACCTGAACTTTGCGCTTCTTGTGGAAGTTGAAGCACCCGCCGAGGGTCATTTGGGCCTATTTCAACACGCAACTGCCTGTCAAGCGAAACGTGAACTATGGGTAACTTATGCCTGATGATATCAAACCACCGGACGCCCTCACTTACAAACTCCATTCTCTTAAAGTCTAGAATAGTTTTAACAAGCGCTTGTTTAGTGTCGGCATACCCATAAAATGATTTGATTTTATCCAGACTTAGGCCGAGTAGAGCAGGGTCGTAATAAGCCTGGTTACGATCGTTAACAATAAACCTTTTGGCAGCAAAATCATTAAGGTCCTGGATAACAGCATCATTATTCCCTAATTCAGCATTAGCCTCCGCCCTGTTAAACAAAACCTCTTCAGAAGAAAACAAAGGAACCATTACATAAGCGTTACCAACATTAGAGTTTGGATCCTGCCGCAAAAAATGCTCTCGGAATTTAGGCGTAAACAAGGTTTCACTATTTCCATAAAACATAGCTCCAAAGATGCCGGTTGTTGGGTTATCGCCCCAGATCATCCCTTGTAACAAATCAACTGTAAATCCGAACCTGTCGGTACGAACATCCCGTGCCCACACAGAAGGCGTTTCAACAAGAAGAAGATTAGAGAGCGTGGTGGCTTTTGTATACTCTGCTAGTTTAACTAATGGCTCAAGCCCTCTGTATTCAGCAGAATTAATGGGCCTCAAACTAGTAGTTATATTTCCCCCTACAAATGCCTTACTAGCATGATCAATAACCTTCTGATACTGTTTCTTGAAAAGATAAAACCGGGAAGCGAATGCATGCGCAGCAGTGGTAGTGAAATGATATCGCTCTGCTCCCTCTTTGTACGTGTTATCCCTTAATAAAGGCAAGCCTTCAAGCAAGTCTTTTTCAATCTGCTCATACACGTAGGCTACTGTTTTCCGTTCGTACTTTTTAATTACGACCTTTTCGGGTTCGGTCACATAAGGAACTCCCGGGTCCGTTTGAGAAGAAACAGCGTCGTATGGCTTTGAAAACAATGTCACAAGCATAAAATGGCTGTATGCCCTCGCTACCAGCGCTTCCCCTTTCGATGAAGAATAAGCTTCAGGATTCTCTGCATTATTAATCGCTTCAAGGGCAAGGTTAGCTACAGCGATTGCCTGGTATGCTGCCTGCCAATAAAAATCCGGAGTGTCTTCCGATCGTTCTGTTATATCTTCGAATAGCCAGGACTGGCGATTCTTCATTTCCACTGTTGCAAGACCTTTATCCTCTGCGTTGTCTGTCATTGTTTCCAGAAAGGGGATATAGTTTGCTTTGGGGTAAGCTGTCGCCAGGAATTCCGCAACCTTTTCTGGTGAGTTTAATTCCGCCCGCTCATCAGGTAACTGATCCAGATACTTCTTACAACCCGAAAAAAGTGTTAGAGCGAATAATATGCTGGTATAAAAATATTTTCTTTTAGTCATTGTTATTCAAATTAAAACCCAATTTTGAATGATAGAGTGTATTGTTTTGGTATAGGTAAGGCCACCCCTCCTGACGAGAAGAACTCCGGATCCTGACCTTTCAATTTTTTATCCGAGTATATTAACCACGGATTATTCGCCACCAGACCGAGTGAGGCGTTGCTTGCTCCGATTGACCTGGTCCATTTTAAAGGGAATACATAATTAAGTGCCACTTGCTTTAGCCGAACGAATCCACCATCGGCAACGCGGTTATGCGTATAATTGAATGCAGTATATGGATATGCCCCATCAAGGTCGGATTCATTCCTTTTATCTGAGATAGAAGGAGCATATAAACCGTCGCCAATAGCAATCCAACGATCCAGAAATTCATTTGGAAGGGCGTCCAGATCAGAATAACTATTCTTATATACAGGATTTAGCCTAATCTTATTTCCGGCGCTAAACGTTACCAAGGCCGAAAGTGAGAGACTTCTAAATCGCACTGAGTTATAAAAACCGCCCGTTAATGTTGGATCAACGGCTCCTTCATATCTTAAGTAATTTGTAACATCACTCTGCAAATAAACATTGATACTCTCTTCACCTTTCTCATTAACAAATACAGGGACTCCGGTTTGGTCTGCAAACTTCACAAAGTCAATCGAATATAGTCCCCTGTAAGGATGCCCTTCAAGCGGCCCGCCCTCTGGAATTATGAGGCTCCATATATTCGGATTATTTCTTAGGCTTGTAATTTCATTCTTATTATATCCTCCATTAATTTGGGTATTCCATTCCCAGTTCTTCTCTTTTATAACAGACCCACCCAGCGTAACCTCAAGCCCATTTGATTTCATATCTGCATAATTCGCGATTTTTGTAAACTGTCCCCCAATTGCCGAGGTTCTGAGCGGACTGATGAGATCATAACTTTGATGATTATAGAAATCTATAGTAGCTCTAAGGCGCTCTTTAAATAGTCCGGCGTCAATACCAATATTAAGTTTATACTGTTTCTCCCAGGTAAGCTCCGAATTTTCAAGGTCTTCAAGGTTAATCACAGACTCTATTTCATTGAGATATGGCCTTATTGCACTGGCAGAACGAAGTACCAAACTCGAATTTGTGGCCTGCCCCATGCTTGCTGTTAAACCGTAGCTCGATCTCAGCGTGAGCCGGCTAAACAGAAACTGATTTTTCATAAAATCCTCGGAATCAAGATTCCATGAAGCACCAACATTCCATGTAGGCAACCACCTCGCGGATCGCGCTTTACCTAAAAGATTCGATCCGTCATATCTTATAGTTCCGTTGAAATTATACTTGCTTTTATATGAATAAGCTCCGTTAATCATCCAAGCAAGAAACCTGTCGTAAGTAGGCTGCATGCCATAATAAACAAGGTTTCCTTCAACATTTCTTTTTATAATGTTGGGATCTAGATACGGAACTCCGCCTTTATCAAATTGATAGCCATAGCCATTGTTGAATTTATTCTGACGGTCAGCATAACGTAACTCTTGCGAACCATAAAGATTTACTAAATGGTCGTTACTGAATGTCTTGCTCCATTCTAATGTATTTCTTAAGTAGTAACTCACAAGGTTATCATCTTCGGTATTATAAAAACCTCCGTATGGAAGAACTACAATCGGCTCCGCTTCCGGATCATCAGGATCTCTATAGAGAAACCTATTATTTTCTCTGATAGTTGCATCTTCGTCTGCTCGGTATGCCATTGGCATATTAGAATTTTCCCTGACCTTATGCTCTCTGTTGGTTTTTGCATACCTTAGAGACCCCAGAAACGAGTATTTCAAGTCCTTAGTTACTTTGTAAGAAAGGTCACCCTGGAGCTTAAGATCAATCATACTGAGATCAAGAGTATTGTTCTCCAGCTCATTTAGTATATTAAAATCGGCGTAATTTCTTCTGAAGTACTCTAAATTACCGTTTTCATCATAAGGCGTGATGGTTCGGCTGGTATTCAAAGCATAACTAAAAGGATTGATGTCAAAATCACGGTCGTATTTTCCCTCTACAACATTGCTTTGTCTGCTAATTGACCCCGGTGCCAACTGATCTCTAATCGATCCAGCTGCTATCAATCCAAATGTCAATTTGTCTGTAACGTTAAAATTTGCCCTTGCATTTCCAGTAAACCGTTTGACGTGATCGGCTACAGTCCACCCATTGTCATTTAAAAAACTGGTGGAGAAATACAATTGTGATTTTTCTGTTCCTGATGAAACGCTCAAGGAGTGTTCCTGAAGAAGAGAATTTCTAAATAATATACCAAACCAGTCAGTATTAGCCTTCGCATATCTGTTTAAGAAGGCTGCTCTTCCGGCGCTGGTATTTTCAACGTCATATGTTCCATCCTCATTCGGGTAAAATATTCCGTCATACATTTTTGTATAGACTCCTCCATTATCACTTCTTGCGGCATCCGAAAAATTAAGCCATCCCTTTCTTTCCAATTCTAAATAAACCGACATTTGATCAGCGGAATTGAGGATGTTATAATTATCGTAGGAGGGCTTTTGATAAGTTGAGAAATTCCCTGTATACGAAATTATTGGCTTCCCGATCTTGCCTTTCTTCGTCGTAATTACAACAACTCCATTCATTGCGCGGGCGCCATATAATGCCGTTGCCGCTGCATCCTTTAGAATTTGAAAGCTTTCAATATCATCAGGATTAAGTCCAGCCACTGAAGAGCCGATCAAGGTTGAGGGATCTCCTGTGGATAGCTGTTCATTCGATATATTAACTACATCTTCCAGAACAACTCCGTCAACAACCCATAATGGTTTATTATCACCCGTAATGGAGCTCGCTCCGCGAACTCTGATTTTAGGAGCCGCACCAAAAGTTCCGGATACGTTTTGGACTGAGACTCCTGCGACCCGGCCTTCCAGCATACGGCTTACATCTGTAATCCCGTCCCTCCGGACATCCGATCCCTTTAATGTTGTTGCAGCACCCGTAAAAAGTTTCCTGTCGATTGTCTGATATCCCGTAACAACCACTTCTTCCAGAGCATTTACATCCTCCTGTAAGGTTACGTTAATCGTCGTCCTTCCATTCACAGGCACTTCCTGACTCTTGTAGCCAATCATCGAAAACACGAGTGTTGCTCCGTCTTTGACGCGGATTGAGTACTCACCGTTCATTCCGGTTGCAGTACCATTCTTTGTTCCTTTTTCAAGAACGTAAATACCGGGAGTGGTTTCTGTTCCCGTTTTGGTTTTGATGGTTATGGTGCCTCTTACAACTATATCCTTTGCCTGCTGCGGCGTCTGTAGTTCAGCTTTTTTAAGGATTACTTTATTATCTATGATCTTATACGTGATACCGCTGGAAAGCAGCTGTTTTAGTGCTCTTTCGAGGGGCGAAGCATTTTTATCGGCTTCTATGATGCTTTCTTTGTTAATCTGGGAGGCATCGTATACAAAACTTACCTGGTACTGCTTTTCCAGACTTTTAATAAAATCTCCCAGCCTCTGCGATGCCAGGCCGCCATGTTGAGTGTTCATTTCTGCATTGACTGTAAAAACTGAACATACCATGATTGCAATGAGCAGCAGAAGCTCCAATCTTCGCTTCTTCTTTTTGTAAAGGTTTTCGTTCATAGTAATCCTGTTGAGTTGTTGATTTGGTATTATATGTTTTGTCTGATTTTTTCCGGATAGTGATAAGGCTGCCCTGACGGGTTATCTGAAGGGGATAGGTTTCTTCCAGAATTAAAAGTATTGCATCCAGCTCATTGTCTTTAAAAGTCGCGTTGAACTTATTGTAAGATGACAATGAATCTTCGACATTGAATTTTACTTTGTAATATTTTTCAAGGCTTTTAAAAACTTGTGATAAAGAGGCATCAACGAAGCTCAATTCATGTGTCAGCCAGGCGTAATCAGACCCGCTGCCATCAAAAAAATGATCTGTT
>DALYUO010000143.1:0-2758 GCA_031981225.1 Pararcticibacter sp. | reverse complement strand
CCCGCCGTTAGTATAGAGGTTTCTTTTCCGTTAGGTGCCTCGAATTTAACCTTACCCGTCCTTACGGACAGGCCGATCTGCTCATGAGCGTAACTTATATTAAATGATGTGCCCAACACTGTTACTTTCGAAGAATCGATTGCAACAACAAACGGGCGTATTGAATCTTTTGACACTTTAAAAAAGGCTTCTCCTCTGAGAAGATATACCTTCCTTGTTTTTCCTTTTATTTCTTCCGGATACCTGACACTGCTATTCTCTGCGAGGTATATGCGGGTCCCGTCCTGTAATAAAACAGAATCGATTATTGCCCCCGTAGTTTTTGTAAGATAGCTAACCTCTGTAATAGAATGATACGCCCAATAGCCGAGAAATGCAAGCAATACAGCGGCAGCTATATTTCTGAACCAGATAAAACCATGCTGCTTTTCGACCGGGGCATATCCCAATCTGATCGACAAACGTTCTACTGCCTCGTCGGTATTCAGAGAATCCAGATCCTGCAAACCTGACGACATATTCCATAGCTGAGTTATCTGCTGAAAAAACTCTTCGTTTCCCTGTGAAGCGTTTCTCCAGTCATTTACTTCAGCGGCCAGACTTTCGTTTGTGGGATCATTTAAAAACTGAACAATCTTTATTAAAAAATCCTTATTTTCACTCATCATTATTTACAAATACTTAACAAAGACAAATAACCACTACCTATACCCCTAGAAAAGATCATGAAATTTTGGTTTATTTTAAATATTTCAGGAATAACCAAATTAAATACTGTAAATATTATATAAACAGAATTAAAACAAACAGCAACGAAGGCTATTTACTCTGATTTATAATAAAAAAACAAGAAAAGCGCTTAAAAAGCCAAAAACATCAGGATTTTCATTTGATACAGTCCACCTCTGCCGGTAGTGTTTACTAATAAGCGGGATCTTAATATTTTCAGTGCGTTGGCAATGTGATTTTCAACGGTTCTCTCTGAAATATTCAGTTCGGCGGCGATCTCTCTGTATTTTAGGCCTTCGAACCGGCTCATTTTAAAAATTCTTTTGCATTGCCCTGGCAGACGATCAATCTCAGCATAGATAATCTTTTTGAGTTCCTGCTCTTCGTGAAGGGTTTCGATGTTTACATCTTCCATTTGATCGGCTATCCTCAGGTGGTGCTGTTCAATGCTTTTTTGCCGGTTGATATAGTTGATCGAATGGTTTATTACCGAACGATATAAATAAGGCCGGATAGATTTAACAGTTTCGATAAGGGTTGGATCCTCCCACATCCTGACAAATACGTCTTGTACGATGCCCTCCGCGATAAAAACGTCCTTTACGTATTTCATCGACACAAGGGACAGGCTTTGGAAGTAGCCAGAATAAAGTATGGTAAAAATTTCGTAATCAGAATTACGAATCCCAGCTAAAAGCTGTTCATCTGTAAATTTCTTTATGCCCGTTGCTTTACCCAATACACATTAAATTGAATAGGAATACTAATATATGAACTCTAACGTTGATATTTTGCATTTTTTTTAATAAAAGCACTTCATTTTTTTAATTACCGCACAATAGCGTTAAAAAAATTAGATAAAGTAATGGCTTTGATAATAACAAAAGAAAACTAATTGTGTTACAGTTCTTGGCAAAAACAGCGAATAAAATTAATCACTACGGGCGGATCATGCCGGTGCTCTGTGTTTTTGTACCGACAGGCTAAAAAGCATCTCCGGAAAATAATTATTTGAAAATCAGAAGAATTTGAATTATAATCCATACCTTGCAGGCTTTATTAATATTTAAAGTAATGCAAAAAGAAGGAACAGTAAAATTTTTCAATGCAACTAAAGGTTTTGGATTCATCGTACCATCTAATGGTGAGCCTGATATCTTTGTTCATTCTACAGGCCTGATTGATGAGATCCGTGAAAACGATCATGTGAAGTACGAAGTTGAGAAGGGTAAAAAAGGCCTGAACGCGGTAAATGTAGAAGTTATTTAATTAATACATAAATCATTAATCGTACCAGTCCCGGCTTTCGCCGGGACTTTTTTGTTTAACAATAATGATCTGCGTCATTTCTTCAAAATCAGTCCCCATCTGCCTTGCTATAGTAAACTTTGTTGCTTAACATTGTCTTACGATTGCCGGTTTAAGCCGGTAATTCTTAAATAACTAATCAATGAAGATAGGCGTTCTAAAAGAGTCGAAACTTCTCGAAAACAGGGTGGCCCTTACCCCCGATATCGTAAACCAACTCGTTAAAAAAGGATTTAACATTTTAATTGAAAGTGGTGCAGGCGAAAGATCGTTTTTTCCCGACGAAAGTTATGAATTGGCAGGTGCTAAGATTGCTGCTTCTGTAAAAGAAGTTTATGACTGCGATGTATTATTAAAAGTCGATGCCCCCTCCGTGGAGGAAGCTGGTCAGATGAAAGAAGGCACTGCATGTATATCCATGCTGCATGCTTATTTAAGACCCGAACTAATCGAGATATTTATTGCACGAAAAATTACTGCGTTCTCAATGGATGCTGTTCCCAGGATTTCAAGGGCTCAAAAAATGGATGCCCTCAGCTCTCAAGCCAATATTGCCGGCTATAAAGCTGTAATACTGGCAGCAGATGCCCTCGGGAAAGTATTCCCGCTCATGATGACCGCTGCCGGCACCGTCAAGCCGGCGAAGGTACTTATTTTTGGTGCCGGTGTTGCAGGACTGCAGGCCATTGCCACTGCGAAAAGACTTGGCGCTGTTGTTGAA
>DALYUO010000142.1:11702-12734 GCA_031981225.1 Pararcticibacter sp. | reverse complement strand
ATGTTGGAAAAACGTTAATGTGATCCCATGCAATACCACTGATAACGGCAATATTTGCATGGTATAAATGAAACTTAGGACGTCTGTCGATAGGAGACGTCAGATATTCATCACCCTCAATAACGATCACGCCGGCGTCACTTATCTTCACCATAGTCTCAAAGCCTTCAAGCTGCGCTCCCACCAGGTAGTCAAAACTTCGGCCATTCTCTTTTAAAACATGGAGAATCATAGACGTAATGGTCGTTTTTCCGTGACTTCCCCCTATCACAACACGCACTTTATCACGCGATTGTTCAAAAATATATTCAGGGTAAGAGTATACTTTTAATCCTATTTCTCTTGCTTTTAGTAGCTCTGGATTATCGGCACGCGCATGCATACCCAAAATGACGGCATCAATATCATTTGTAATATTTGTGGGACACCAGCCCATCTGTGCGGGTAGTATGCCATATTTCTCCAGACGTGACCGTGAAGGTTCATAAATAGCATCGTCTGATCCTGTTACAACATGGCCTTTTTGCTTTAAAGCAATAGCCAGGTTATGCATGGCACTTCCGCCAATGGCAATAAAATGTATACGCATAAAATCAATCTATAAGAAAAAAACTTTCTATTTTAAGTAAAGATGTTTACTTCTTAAAAAGTTTGAGAGAAGTCCAGTCGTTCAGTTGCTTTTTCCCAACGTACTCAAAAGAATGCACTCTGGCATGCTCGAGTAACACAGGGCAATCAGCTTCGTAAAATCCGCTTATAAAAAGCGTACCACCTTCTTTTAATACCTCTGCATAACGATCGAACTGATCCAGAAGTATGTTCCGGTTAATATTAGCAAAAATAATATCGAACACTTTATCCGGTATTATTTCTTTTGATCCGCAGAGGACTTCGATTCCATTAATGTTGTTTAACGCTGCGTTCTCAATAGTGCTATCATAACAAACGGGGTCATAATCAATAGCAGTCACAGATGCAGCGCCAAGCTTCCGAGCCAGAATAGCCAGAATTCCAGTTCCGCATCCCATATCG